>JAMDBS010000045.1 GCA_023487325.1 Patescibacteria group bacterium | reverse complement strand
CGTTGGCCCTGGAGACGAAGTTATCTCAACCCCCTTTACGTTTATTGCTACTAATACAGCGATTTTAGAACAGGGAGCCAAGCCTATCTTTGCAGACATTCATTATGACGACTTAAATATCGACCCTGAAAGTGTAGAGAAAAAAATTACTTCAAAAACCAAGGCCATCATGGCGGTTCACTATGGCGGAAACCCGGCTGACTTATTTGAGCTTAGATCAATTGCCAAAAAACATAATCTGCCCCTGATTGAGGATGCAGCTCATGCGCTAGGCAGTAAATACAAAGGCGATTTTATTGGCTCAAAAGGCGATGTTATCTGCTTTTCGCTCCAAGTAGTCAAAATTATTACCTCAGGAGATGGGGGCCTTATTGCGACGTCAAATTCGAATTACTACCAAAAACTCAAAAAAATTGTTTGGTATGGAATTGATCGGGACAAAAAAAAGACTAATCTCATTGATCCATTCCCACCCAGTTTTAAAGGCGATACCCTAGGCTTTAAATATAATATGAATGACATCGTTGCAACTTTAGCTAGCGTTGGTGTAGATAATTTTGATATTGCTGCCAAAAGGAGAAAAGAAATTGGCGAAAAATATAGGGAAAATCTATCCGGAATCTCAGGCTTAAAGCTGATAAATTATAAGTCAGATCGTACTCCAAATTATCAAATCTTCCCGGTGCATATAAAAAACCGCCTCGCCTTCGCTAAGCGTCTAAAAGAGAAAGGAATAATGGTTAACATCAACAACCGTCGAAACGACATCTATCCGATGTTCGGGGGGTTTAGGTCTGACTTGATAAATACCGCTATGGCAGATAAAGATGTTATTTTACTTCCCTTACATGCTGACTTAACCCAAAAGCAGGTAAACTATATCATCGATAATGTCATCAAAGCGGTCAAATAATAATATTGTCTATACCAATTATTCACCTTACGAAAATTCTGGTAAGATTCTCGACTATCTCAAAGACAATTTCTCCTATGTCTTCCATTTCTCAATCGGCTTTCACAATCTCACCAACAAACGTAACTCAAGCAAATTAATAATTTTTAAAGATGGCCAACTCATCGAGAGTCATGAACTTTTCCAGCTGACTATCCCTCAAAGTCTAAATTTTCTTCTATTGCCACTTCGCTCAATAGTAAATTTTGTTGTAATTGTTGGCCAAATTATTTCTTTAAAGATTAAGTACGACCAGATAGACTACTACTTTACTGTAAATGCCTTTATTGCCTGGATTGGGTTAATTTTACGCAGGCTAAAAATTGTTAAAAAAACTATATTTTGGGTCTGGGATTACTACCCGCCGGTGCACCCCAGTAAGGTGGTTATGTTAATGAGGTACATTTATTGGCAGTTTGATCGAGCCAGTTCATATTCTGACCGGGTCGTTTTCGTAAATACTCGCTTATTAAGCTTGCGTAAAGACTTAGGCGTTTATGGACCTGATGCTAAATTTCCCATTGTTCGCATAGGTACGGATTACTTTCCTTACACTCCTAGAAAAAAACCCACAAATATCAAGTATGGTTTCATTGGCGTACTCAAAAAGGACCAAGGACCGGGTGTAGTGTTTGATTATTCACCTCTACTATTTAAATCCTTCAAGAATTTTACCTACGATATTATTGGTTCCGGTCCAGATGAAGATTATCTCAAATCGCAAGCTCAAAAAACCGGAGTTAAAGCCAAGTTCTATGGTTACTTAGAAGGCGAATCTTTCAATCAGGTCTTGCAAAAATGCACGATCGGCATTGCTACCTATATTCCTGATCCTAGTCATGTATCCCATTATGGCGACCCGGGTAAAATAAAAAGATACATTTGTTTGGGATTGCCCATTATTAGTACAAATGTTTTGGAATTTTCTCAAGAAGTGGAAAAGGCCAAGGCGGGAATAATTATAGATCACAACGACCCTGAGGCTTTCGTTAAAGCCACCCGGAAAATTATGTCCAACTACTCTTTCTACAGTCGCAACGCTTATAAGCTGAGTCAAAAGTATTACTACAAAAAGATCTACCCCGAAATATTTGACTTTGGCACTGAAGCCAAGCAACAACAAATAATACCCAATATTTAGAATTAATATCGTGATTAATAAGGAAAGACAAATATTAGTCACCGGAGCATCCGGGTTTATAGGATCAACCTGTATCCGTACTCTCGCTGCTCAAAAAAACTACTCGTTAATCTGCCCTTCATCTAGGCAAATGGATGTATCGGACAAACAATCAGTAATTAACTTCATTGAGAACTCTCAACCCGACATAATCATTAACTTCGCCGCCCATCGAGATGCCAACACCGCCGAATTACAGAGGAATGATAAAAACGGCAGCGCCTGGATGGCGAATGTAATCGGGGCAGAAAACTTATCTACTGTATGCCGTAAATATGGAATTTATCTTCTTCACATCTCCACAGACATGGTTTTTAGCGGAAAAGAAGAGAGAAAAGGCCCATATTCCGAAATCGATACTCCTGAAAATAATCCCGATAACTTATCGTGGTATGGGTGGACCAAGAGACTGGCAGAACAGGCTATAGGTTCAGATGAAAATGCTTGTATAGTCAGAATTGGTAATGTAAGCAAGCCAATCTATGATCCAAGATTAGATTATATTGGTAAAATTCTGTGGCTTTACGACACTCGAAATTCTTATCCACTTTTTTTTGATCAAACCATAACCCTGACGTTCATTCCCGAACTCGTGAACACATTGGTACAGTTAATTGACGCTAAATTAAGTGGCATTTATCACGTATCAACAAGCGATACAGTAAGCCCTGCTGAGTTAGCAGAGTATTTGCTGTCACAAGCTCGCCCACGTAGAAACAAAGTCCAAACAGCTAGCATAGATTCCTATCTTGAGACTCACCCAAACAGATATCCCAAACATGGCGGCTTGAAAAGTCAGTCTACTCAAAATAAACTTGGTCGAAGATTTAGATCATGGCGAGAAGTCGCTAATGATTTTATTAACAATGCCACATGACAAAAAAATTTAACTGGCCCAAGGTTTCATTTATTTTGCTGACTCTGAATGGAGGAGAAGGGGTTCGTAAGTGTCTAGAATCACTAAAAAAACAGTCATACCCAGCCGGTCTGGTCGATACAGTAGTAGTCGACAATGGCTCACACGACGACAGTGTCTCAATTGCCAAAAGCTTTAAGGCCAGTGTTTTTGTTCACCCGGAAGGCACTTTATACTCCAATTGGGTAGTAGGACTTCATAAGACTAAAGGGGAATTCGTATTTTACCTCGAACAGGATATTGTTCTGAGAGATTCAAGCTTTATTAAAAACATGATTAAACCGCTTATGGAGGATAAAAGACTAGTCGCTACCTTTACCAAGGAATGGCCCCATAAAAATATGCATTGGGTTCCCAGATTTCTGTCTTATAACTATTGTCAGTGCGATCCTCTTTTAGAATTTCTGTTTTTGCCCCTAGAAAAGTCATTTATTGAAAAACATAACGGATACACAGTCTGTAAATATGAAGATAAAAAAATTCCACCCGCAGCCAGAATGTTTTATCGGATCAATTATTTGAAAAAAACTCCAAATTGGTCAACCAAAAATTACTTTGACCACGATTTTATTATCAACTGCGTCAGATCAGGATATCCTTATTTTGCCTACGTGCCCGAACCAGGATACTACCACTATCATGCTAGAGATTTAAAGCATCTATTACAAAAACGCGTTCGAAATATGGGTATGCACTACTTCCCTGAATACGGTAAATATCATTACACAATACTAAACACTCAAGATAAATACGAAGTACTTAGACTAATGTTATTTGTTATCTATGCCAATCTTTTTTTTCCGGCCGCCATCAGAGGATTCCTGCGCTTTCTAAAATACAAAGATTGGGCATTATTAATGGAGCCGGTAATTACAATATCAGTCACCAACGCCCTGCTGTACGCATTTATTAAAAATACTACTGGCAGGAAGTTTTTAACTGATTCGATCTCATCATTTTTTAAATTCTAACCACTCCGCAAAATATAGTCGCTTGCTTTCAATTTACTTAATTGTGCTCTTCTGGCACCTTTGACCAAATCCATTACATCTACATCATCTACCTCTAATTATTTCTAAGTCTGGGTAATGCAAGTTTATATTTACTCACGCCCTCTTCCAAGAAAAGGTTTTCCAAATGGCTACCAACGAACCCGGCTGAGCCGGTAATTAACATTTTTTTATTCATTTTAGATATAAACCGGTGATATAATTAAAACCCAACTTGATCAATTAATCGATGACTAAATGGGTAAAAGGCTAGCGCTAATTTTAATAATTTCGTTTGTTTTGACTTCTATATGGTTTGGACCTGGAAAAATGTTGTCTCACGCCGAAGAGGGTATACCCTTTTACAACCCTGCACGCTCGTTTAAATTATTCTCAAATATCTGGCTCGACTATGGTTTTGGCGAGGTTAATCCCTTCTTGACACCCAGACTCACACTTTTTGGATTTTCTTCTATACTTCAGCATAATCATATCTCCAGTCTCC
>JAMDBS010000131.1 GCA_023487325.1 Patescibacteria group bacterium | reverse complement strand
ATTATATAAATAATTATTATCAAGGAGGATATTTTGAAAAAAATATTAGCACTAATTGTTTTTAGTTTGTTTTTAATTACCCCGAGCGTTTTGCATGCCGAAGATTTTAAAATTACTGAAGTTAAACTTAGTAATTTTGGCATTGGTGCCCAACAAGGCGGACCACCGAGCGGACAAAGCAGTGGACCGTCCCAAAACCCTTATGGAGGTTCTCCTGGTGCGCAACCAAGTGGATCCTATGGCGCTTCGCCAGGCGGCCAGCCAAATGGTTCTGGCAATTCGGTTTATTATTCTATTAATTTTACCACCAATTTAGCTGCTGAAAATGGTGATCTTTTAATAAAAAGTAAAGAAAATGCCGATCAAAAACTGGAAATATTTGGTTTCACTCGCTTATCAGAAGTCGGCTCCAAAGAGAAGGCCCAAAAAATTTCCGACGCAGAGTTTTCTTTCCCTAATGCTGGCCATCCTTTATTTACCGATATATTTTATGGGGATTGGATTATCGTTGAAGCAACAAGCACTTCAGGTCAAAAAGTTTTTTCCGATGTTTATTTAATCACGCCTGACGGGAAGTTAGAAAAGGTTGCTGTGGTGCCAGCCAATACTGACCCTACTTCAAAACAGACAAACACAAGCTCTGCTTCCCCAACTTCTACACAAAATCCAGCCACTGGCAAAGCTGAACCATCAGGACAATCTGGTCAGCCCGGAGAAATCGGCGCGGCATCATTTAATAATTTCTGCAGCAATTTATCAGGTGACAATTTTTCCACCAAAATTTCCCGCTGGGCCTGTCAACTATTTCAAAGCGGCAAGGGCGTAATTGATTCTTGGGGAAGCCCATACGCTAAAACTTGGGATGGCAAATTTTATGTCATTAATATTATTTCCATGTTCTTCCTAAACTATATAATTTTTGTGGGCTTGACCCTATACGCCTTATGGATTGTCACTAAAATCAAGCCCTACGGTATAGTTTTTGATTCCCAAACTAAAGCCCCAATCCAAGGAGCGATTGTGCGTATTTTTGATGCCGAGAAAAATAAACTTCTTGAGACAAAAGTCACCGACCAAGCTGGAAATTACAATTTTATTGTCAAACCAGGATTATACTACATCGGCATCATTAAACCGCAATTTTCCTTCCCTACCAAGGAAATTACCAAAGCAGAAATTCCCCAATACTATCGAATTTATAAAGGCGAATTGATTCGGGTGACGAGAAATACAAATTTGTCTATTAATATTCCGCTCGATCCGCAATCATCAAAAGAAACCGAGCAAAATCATAACAGTGGATTTAAAAAGTTTTTAAGCTTTGTGGTTTTTTACCTCATTAAAGCCAGATGGCTGCTGATTTTTATTGCCATTCCAGCAGGAATATTCCTTTATTTTATTCAAATTAATGGTTGGTATATTTATCTTTTCGGCGGCGGTTTTGCCCTAATTTTAGAAATTGCCTGGTATTTAGCTGGCCGCAAGATTCAGCTTAAAGAGAAAACTAAGTAGTATAATCATATGAATCAAGCATTAATTTACGGGCTATTATCGGGTTTTGCGCTGTTGATAGGTGCTGGCTGTGCGTTGATTTTTAAATTCAAACAGAAAATCATTGCTGCTATCATGGCTTTTGGCTCGGGACTCTTAATCTGCGCCCTAACTTTTGGACTAATTAATCAGGCCTTTTTGCATGGAGGCTTTACTTCTGTTATTCTGGGGTTTTTATTGGGCGGCGTGGTTTTTATTGCCGGCGATTATTTATTGCATTATCTGGGTGCAAGAGCTCACCGGCGAAAAAAACTTTTGGAATCAAAATTCCCCTCCAATGGCGGCATTATCACTATGGGCGCTATCTTGGATGGCATTCCTGAATCTATTGCTTTGGGGGTTTCTTTGTTTTTTGGCCAGTCTACTGGACTACTGGTATTATCCGGCATCTTTCTTTCCAACTTTGCCGAAGGCATATCTTCTGTGCCGGGACTACTAAAAGAAGGATTTTCCAAATTAAAAATAACCCTGATTTGGGTTATTGTCGGCATGGCCATAGCTCTTTTAACTGTTTTGAGTTTTACATTTCTTCATGATATTAACTCAGCGATCATTGGCTCAATTGAAGCATTCGCAGCCGGCGCCATCTTGGCCATGCTAGCAGACAGCATGATGCCGGAAGCCTATGAAGAAGGCGGTTTCCTCATCGGGCTTTTAACTATTCTAGGATTTCTTACTGCTTTTATTATTTCCCGAATCTAATCTATCTTATAAATATTAATTGAATAGCCAACCCGAGCAATGGGTTGGTATTTTTTTAACCAATTGTATCGCGGATCCTGCAAAGCTGAGACACCAATGGCAATAATGCCTTTTTGATTTGCATTGTCAGCTTCTAGCCTTTGCCAATTAATGCCATAATAACTTGGACCATCTTCGCTAGTCCAAAAATATTCTAAAAGAATTGGTTGGCTGATTTTTTGGCTATCAAGCCAAGTTTTCAGTCTTTTAAGATCCTGACCCCAGTCAATGTTTGAATCTGTTAAAATTTTACTGCCATTTTGAGGGCCAACAATTTCATTGAAATAGGATAAATAATTTGGGAAAATCTTTACTGTGCCATAAATATACCATATGCCTAAAATTATCAAGATTATTGCCACAATTACTTTTCTAGAAGATTTGTTATAGAGTTCGGCAATAAAATTACCCAGCCATAATAAAATAAAAGGATAAATGGGAAGTAAATGGCGAATACCGATATTTAGTTTAGAAGTTAAAGAAATTAATAAATATACAACAATCGGAATCAGCAAAACATAATCCTTAAAAGTAAGCTTTTTTCTCCAGATAAAACAAAAGATAATTGAGGCAAATAATAATAAAATTGCCGGCAAGGGAGTTTTGGCTAAATAAGCAACAGGAAAATAATACCACCAGCCGCCATATTTAATTTCTCCGAAAAGATAAGAAGGTCGATCGGCAAAGGCATAACTATTGGTAGAAGCAAGAATTATCCCCTTTAGATATTGGGAGGGCTTAAAATAATCTGCTATTTTCTGAGTGCTAATTAGGGCCTTGCTGTAGAAATGAGCATCATTGATTTGCTGATAACTGCCTGCTTTGGCCGTATCAAATCTGTAATCTGCCCATACTACCATAAAGCTAATTGCTGCCATAATTATTAAAATTAACAATGAGCGGCTAAAAAAATGCCAAAATTTTGGACGGTTTTTCTGCAATAAGTAATGAGTAAGCCAAAGTAAAGGGATAACAATAAATAAAATGATGGCTGAAAATTTTACTGCCAAGGCCAACCCCAAACAAAAACCAGCCAGAATAAGCCTCTTGTAATTTGGCTTATTAAGATAATAGGCAAAACTCGCTACTGATAAGAAAAAGAAAATTGTTAGCCAAAAGTCAGTGTTGGCAAGCTGGGCATGGGCAATTATATTCGGTTCGAAACAATAAAGCAGTATTGTGCACAAAGCAGCTAAAATACCAAAATACCTATAAGCTGTCCAAAATAGCACCAGGGCAAAGATTAAGGCGAAGATAATTGGCACTGATCGAGCGCTAAACAAAATCCGATCTGCATTGTTGCCCATCTTATATAAAAAATCCTGGGCCATTTTTCTAGTTTCTCGCCAGGAATCATAGTAATAATCACTGGCTACCTGAAAATATTTTTCCGAATAATCAATATTAGGACGAATAAATAATAACGGTATAGCAGAAAGCTGTTTGCCCAAAAAAGGATGCTCGGGGTTAAAACGATAGTCCGCGTTTTTTAAAGATAGATAACCGGAGAGAATATGGATAGGCTCGTCAGTGGTGGCAGAATTGTATTTTGCCGAACCCCAGAGTAAAAAAGCCATCGCGATAATAATTATCGGCAAGAAAATATATAAAACTAATTTATTAGTTTTGATTTTATTCATTTTTTATCCATAGAGGTCATGTTTTCAGCAACTTTTTTTGCTGTCACCCGATAATCAAGATATTTTCCAACCATCAGCCTGTTTTGCGCATCTACTGAAGGCAAAGAACTAAACAATATATTGGACAATGGCAGCATAATCGGCGACAGAATCCATTCGAAAATAACACTCCAAGTTAAAGATTTTTTTGGCTGAGGAGGTAAAAGCAAAGTAGAGATGATCAGGGTGACAATTAACCCCACCATAGCCGTGGTTAAAAGCCTGGAATAAATTACCGGAAAATTATAGGCCAAAACAGTGTTGCCAAAATCGGGGTTTAATAACCTGGGCATCCAGCCAATGACCGCCAAAATAATGGAGGTTGTCGCCCAAGAAAAATGGCCTTCAATCAACCTGAAAGTCTGCAGCCATTTATCCCAAAACGGTAAATTTTTGTTGGGAATAATATTGGTCATGACATAAGGAATATCTGAACAACCCCAAGCCCATCGGCGTTTTTGCAAATATTGCTCACGAAAAGTTTCCAAATACCCCTTGGGCGATAAGACCGCATCTTGATAAACTGGAATAAAAATTGGCACTACTTGATGGTCACCATCAAAAGCCAAATAGCTTCTCCAATATTGATGTCCATCTTCAA
>JAMDBS010000127.1 GCA_023487325.1 Patescibacteria group bacterium | reverse complement strand
GCGGACTTAGGTCGGATGATCCCGACTATGTTGCCCCTGAACCGGTCCAAAAGATCCACCGGGCAGCAAAAAACGGTAATATCAAAGCCGTTAGTTTCTGCCTCGCAAAAGGGGTAAACATCAACGTGACTGGCGGCAAAGAGTGGCAAACGCCGCTGATGTATGCTGCACAGGCAGGGCAACCGGAAATGGTGAAATTTCTGATTTCCCACGGCGCCGATGTCAAACGGCAAAATTCGGTTTGGTATCGTCAGGCTATTCACTATGCTGCTATTGGTGGTAACACCGATGTGGCAAAAATCCTGATTGCCAATGGTGCCCAGCTCGATGTACGCGACGCCGATAACACTGGCGATTTGCCAATTCACCTAGCCGCAAGATGTGGCCAAATTGAAATGGTAGATTTCCTACTACGGCACGGCTGTAAAATCGACGAACGAAACGGCAGCGAATCAACGCCTCTTATTTCCGCCGTCATCGGTGGACAAACCGAGATGATTCAGTTCTTATTGAATCACGGCGCTGATATCAACGCCCAAGACGCCACCGGCCGCACTGCCCTTTCGTATGCCAAAGCCTTTCACCAGGTCGAGGCAGAAAAGTACCTTATGAACTACGGGGTAAGATAATTAACCCCAGGTCAAACCCAGCCGGCTATTCTAATCAAAGGAGTAGCCGGTTTTTAAATTTCCCACACAAGAACTGCTTTGTATATAAGCTAAAATCAAGCTATAATATAAATAAGCACATTCCATTATAATATATTTATTTTTTATAATAAATCTATGGCTAAACCAATGCGTAAAACGGTCGCCTTAAAAACCAAACCAAAAATAAAATCTTCTTCCGTTGTTTTGGTTTTAGTAGCAACAATTACCATAGTTGCTGTCGGAATAATTACCTCAACTATTTTATTACCACCAATCGGACAAAGAGCAAATAACGGACTGGCAGATTGTGTTGGGATTGATAAAGATGGTAATCCGGTTGATGGCGGAGATTACGATCCGGCTACTCAAATTTGTTGCAACTTAGATGGAAAAAATCCATACCCAAAAAGCAAAGGCAATAGCACAAGCTGTCCAACAAATACCGGCATACCCGGTTTTATTTTTAACCCAAAACCAACCTCTGATGGTTTATGTGCATCGTTAGTTACACAGCAAATGAAAGATTTTATAAAAAAATTATCCGATGCCGGATGTACCGGCGTTATTACTGCAACTGATAATGGTTGCCATAGCAGTAAAAAAAGTAATCATAATAAAAATAAAGCAATTGATATAGGTAAATTAAATTGCCCCAAAAAGCCAAAAGAATGTGTAGACGAAGGAAACCACCATCATTGTAATTTAACTTCTGCTAATAATGTCAGTTCAAATAAAGGTACTAATACCTCATCCATAAACTTTAGTTATTACGTACCAACTGGCGATGCCGGTACGGATATTGATGACATAACCGGACAAACAACAACTGGCTTTTCATCGTTTAATGTTAGCCTATCCTCTGTTATAATTCGCTACAGCTCATTAAGCACCGCCAATCCTTATACTGCAACTGCATATCCAACGATTGTATTAACCGAAGACTACGGTTTTCAGGCAACAACCACAATAAATAATCTGCCCGCAGGCACACCATTCTCTTATCAAATTGTTACTAACCCTGGAAGGGAAAACGAAATGGTCAGCGAAAGCTATAATTTTAGCACACCAGCACAATCGGTCTCCATAACTCAACCAACTTCGACGACGCCGGTGGCACCAGGGGTTTCATTGCAAGTTAACTGGGCTGGCGTAGGTTTTTTAGATAATGAAACTGGATTTTTATATCTTTACAAAGCTGCAAACAATTCCATGGTATATAATCCGTACCAAGATTATATTAACCGCAACATGGTCATTAACGGCTGGAATCTTTATTCAAAAGGTGGATCATTTAACCCAACCTTAAGAAAAGATCTAGCAGCCGGTTCGTACAAATTTGTCTTCAAAAAAAGCAATAATACAATCGTGGGTGAAAGCCAAACCTTTGAAGTACAGCCATTGTTTAGCGACGGCGGTTTTGAGTCAGGGGTTGGTAGTTGGACTAACTGGCAAGGTACTGCCTCAATTTCACGCGACACCACAACATTTAAATCAGGTACCGCCAGCCTCAAATGGGCCGACAACGACACTGGAGTTAATAACACTTCTAGCTATCGCGATTTCATTAATGCAACCATACTTAGAGGCAGGACAATTAATATTAATTTTTGGTATAAAATTACAGGCATGAATTATGAAAGCAGCGCACCATTACTGATAATTTTAGATCGTAATGGCACTGGCGGTGGCTGGGTTAATTTGGTTTCTAAACGTTATCTTGTGCCAGATTGGAGTTACGTCAGCCAGAACGTAAAAATCCCCTCTGATGCGACCTATGTTCGCCTAATGATTTATAAAGGTAATTGGTATACAACCGCCACGGTCAATATTGATGATTTTAAAATTGAAGCCGTTAATGCTGTTTGCGGCAATGCCAAGCTAGAAACTGGAGAAGTTTGCGATGACGGCAGCACTTATAATGGCCAAGTTGGTCGTTGTAATAAATACTGTAGTAATCGTGAACCAATTAAAATTACTATTCAGGCAGAAAGTGCCGATAGATTGAGCGACGCCTCTACTACATCTTTTACTGGCGCCGTGGGCACTGTTGTCTCATTTAACCCGACTCAATATATATATGGCTTCGCTCAAATTCCTTGGCCCGGACTTCTAAATACTGAATACCACATTTGGACTAGACAATATCGACCGACCCCGAGCGATCGCCGATTATGTCTTTATAAATCAGACCACAGCGTCTGTTATGGCTGGAAGCAAGCATTTTTTAAAGATCGATGGGAGTGGGTTTATCAGGGAAAATTCACCGCTGCAACTTTCACCTCAGCCACCAATGGCAATAAAATTATCGTAAAAGGTAACGGCTCTGGTAGTAATCTATATTTAGATCAGTTAATTTTAGCCGATGGTCCGGATTACGACCCACAATATCCGCGATAATCAAGGTCTTCTCTGATAAAAATTAAATATGGCTTTATCTACAAAGCTTATGAATAAAAAGAATTTTAAAATTCTAGCATTAATTTTTTTGGTTACCTTGATTATCCTGTTTATTTACTATTGGCCAACAAATAAAATTAATACCACTAACTCGGGCAATCAAACTAAAAATCTAAACATAAACTCTAAAGATTCCAACATCAACTCCGTTCCGGTAAAAATTGACACCCCATCAAGTACGCCCAAAATTATTTCTCAACCAATTAATAACGCTTTGTCGCGAGTAACCCTGAAGCCATTCGGCATTAAGGTCTCTCAAAATAATTCTCCCGTTAATCCAGAACGCTTTTCCGGCTATCACACTGGAGTTGATTTCGAAACACTTAACGAAGAGCAGGATGTTGATATAAAAATTTATGCGATTTGTACCGGACTGGTGATTACTAAAAAACACACTAGCGGCTATGGCGGCGTCATCGTTCAAGAATGCCAAATAAATAATTCTGACGTAACAGTGGTTTATGGTCACTTGAGATTATCAAGTGTTGATGTTAAATTATCTGAAATTATTTCTTCCGGCCAAGCTATTGGTGTTTTAGGAAAAGGTTATAGTCCCGAGACAGACGGCGAAAGAAAACATTTACATTTAGGTATTCATCGCGGTAAGAATATAAACTTACTTGGTTATACTCAAAATCAAAATGAATTGGCACAATGGCTAGATATTACAACATTGCTTAAATAACTTTTTGTCATTATAATTAACAAACATGAAAAAATCAGAACAACAATTTGATATTGCGGTAATTGGCGGCGGACCGGCCGGAATGATGGCTGCCGGCATAGCGGCACAAAATGGCGCAAAGGTTATTCTAATTGAAAAAAATGACCGGTTGGGCAAGAAATTATTAATCACCGGCAAGGGCCGATGTAATATAACCAACGCAGCCAATGATGCCAGAACTTTTATCAAAGAACTCGGATCAAATGGACCATTCCTTTTTTCTGCCCTTAACACTTTTAGCAACAATGATACTATCAATTTTTTCCATAAATATAACGTCAAAACAAAAGTTGAGCGCGGCTTGCGAGTTTTCCCTGTGTCTGACAATGCAACCGATGTTTTAAATGCTTTAATTAATTTTTTAAAAAAAAATAAGGTAACGATTGCAACTGGTGTTAAAATCACCGATTTAATTTTTGAAAAAAAACAACTCAAAAAAATTAAATTATCTCGCGGACAAATTACTGCTGATAAATATATTGTCGCCACTGGTGGCCTGTCATATCCGGCAACGGGTTGTACTGGTGATGGTTACAGTTGGGCAGAAAAATTCGGTCATACGATTATCAAGCCGCGCCCGGCATTGGTGCCAATTTTGGTCAAAGAAAAATGGATCAAAGAACTTGAAGGTTTGAGTTTAAAAAATGTTGCTATTAGCGTTTACCAAAATAACAAAAAACAGGATGAGCGGTTTGGTGAAGCACTTTTTACCAAACATGGCCTAAGCGGTCCGATAATTCTAGACTT
>JAMDBS010000118.1 GCA_023487325.1 Patescibacteria group bacterium | reverse complement strand
GACGCAGTATGCATATAGCAAATATGCTTGGTTGACTTTTTGGTGATCACGCCTTTGGCAAAAGCAGAGCTGTCGGAAAATACTAAATCATAATCCGAAAAATCAAAACTCTCAATGGCTTTGGGATACAAGGGCAGCCACCATTTGTATCTGGCTGGCGGCGGCGCGGGAAATTTCTGCAAAAAACTGGTCTTAATCTTGTATTGACCATAAAATTTGCTCATCTTGGCTTTATCGTAAATAAGCGTGTGAATTACGGCCTTTGGCCAGATTTCCAAAAAGGCGTCCAGCACTCTCTCTGCTCCGCCATACTGCGTCAAAAATTCATGCACCAGCGCAATTTTCATAGATAAATATTAACATATTCTCCATATAACCACAAGTTTTTCTTTAACTACTTTACATATTCTTGCGGTAGCTAGAACTTGTAAAGTAAAATAATTGACAATAAGGTGAAAACTTGCTAGTATTTGAGCTGCCGATCGGCTGAACAAGCTGACGAGTACTTTAAAAAGGTGTGTGGTAACAATGTTTAAAACGTTTAACGCATGGCGTGAGACGTGGGAGCAAGCCTTTCGAACAGATCCTAGGGTTTGTGTTGGCATGCTCAAAAACCCAGATTCCAGAAAAGTAATCCAGGAGCTAGCCAAAGAATCATTTCCTGATAAAAAAATACCTCCCAATCACTTTTCAACCAAAACAAACAAAATGATGGTAATTGACGAGAATTACATTGTTGAATATCTTCTGGATTTAGAGCACGTTTATCTGGGTTTTAAATGGAAAATATTGTTGATCTCTTTATTTTCAGAGTGTTTTGATATTGAGAATGTTAAATACGCAATAACACTTCTGAATTTTATCGCTGATGACCATATTGATTTAATCCAGCTACATAAAGAAAAAGAAATTAATATTGCAACCGTCAGAGAGTTTGCCAATAAATTAATTGGAAATTACATCCATTATTGTCGCCATGGTGGCAATGGAACAATTTTGGCCGCTTCAACTATTCCCAAAGTGCTCTATAAACTGCAAGACTGGGAATGGCTGGCAAGAAATGAAGTATTTTCAGTAATCCCTCATTTATTAAATAGAATAATCGGGGGTGACGATGCCCCAATAGACAATCTTGCAGATGCAATCAAGCGTGACATTGAGCCTCATCCAACCTCAACACTAGTCAGACTTTTGGTTGGAAGAAATCGAAAACTCAATGAGATGATCGAAACGATTCGTTCCGAAGGCCTGGAAAAGTGTGAAATTGCCAACAGCGACGATATCCAGTGCGCTCTTACAGGAAAACTCGGAATCGATACACATGAGATTGAACTATTGGATGTGTTTATCAAAAAAGGCAGAGGACGCGTAACCATTTCATGGGATCGCTTCAACGAGGACAAGGCGTTCCAAACAGAGTGTATTTTGGCACTCTTGCAGAAAACGCTCGAAGATACTGCCAAGCTTTTACATTTTAAAACTTAGTATTTAATTTCCTAGAACCAAAAATCGGCGGGCTACGCCGATTTTTTTATTACTTTACATATTCTTGCGGTAGCTAGAACTTGTAAAGTAAAATTATTGACAATAAGGTGAAAACTTGCTAATATTTGAGCTGCCGATCGGCGAGACAAGCCGAGACGTGTATTTTAACAAAAGGAAGTGGTGTTATGTTATTTCCAACCGAGATGCCATTTTTTGAATTTGATTTGCTTTGGGACAATGCGCATGCCGGAATTAAACTTAGCATATTGCAAGGTCCCCATGCACGAAGGGTGATTCAAGGCATTGCCCTATCTGATCAAACGCGTCCAATAAGTGCTGTCGAACGCTATAATGAATGGCTTGGTGAAAAGGTAGAAATCACCTGTAAAAATGAGCTTCTCGATTTGCTAACCGAATTGCTCATTGCTCTGCCGGGCGCCCTTGAATCAGACGAGTATGAGATATGGGAAACAGCCGTGCTGTCATTGCTGGCAGAATGTTTTTATATGCGGCACATTGAATACATCGCCAGAATCTTCAAATTTGTCGCCAACTGCCGAATAAATTTTGTCGAAGCATATAAAAAGAAACTAATAGACATTAAGCTGATTCGTAAATTCATTTATCAACTAATCGAAGATTTTAGAAACAATAATTTCTTCCCAAACTATATAGGCGACAGTCTAGGATTGGAAATCGCAGATCTCTATAACTTAATTCCCGAAATGTTTGTCAAAATGGAAGATTGGGAGCAACTGGTGAACGATGGAGAATTTTCTGCGATTCCTGCTCTCATCAAGCGAATCACACACAACGAACCTAGCGTAACAACAATCCAACACGCGATTAAAAAAAGCTATGAGTCACATGCCACTTCGGCGCTGCTTCGCTTGCTGACGATGCGAAACGTCGAAATAAAAACAATGCTTGAGCAGATAGACCTTGTGAGCTTTGATAAGTCGGAGTGGACATTAGTTAACATAGTTCAAAAATTTCATAAGCTCGGAATTGATTTTGCGGCAATGGTCTACAAAATGTATAATATTCAGCTTAACCACGATAAAGTAGACACATTAATAAACAAATCTCCAATACAAAGAAAGTTCGATGATGACCCCGAAATGAGAGAAATCTTTATCGTCGGAGTATTAAAAGAAACCATGAAAAAATCGGCCGAGCTATATGGCCAATAATATCTACCAGCTAGAATCCAAAAATCGGCGAGCATCTCGCCGATTTTTTTATTACTTTACATATTCTTGCGACCGCTAGAACTTGTAAAGTAAAATAATTGACAATAAGGTGAAAACTTGCTAGTATTTGAGCTGCCGATCGGCTGTCAAGCCGACGAGTAATTTGAAAAAGGTCGTGATCGTATGAACTTTAAAAATTCGAAAACATGGGATGAATTCTGGGCTAGTAGTGAACCATGGCAAAAGGAAGCCTATCTCAGCGTTGCATCTGCCCGTAAAGTGATTCAGGAAATAACGCTAAGAGCACTCCCAGATCAACCTGATCCGAAAAATTGTTATCTACCCCCCGATCATGAAAAGGTTCTAATCGTGCAAAAAAACTTTGTTTTTGAAGCACTTTTGGAATTATTCACTGACCAAATATTGAGCAAAGAAAAGCAGAATCTGCAGATGGCACTTTTATCTTTTTGTGCGGAATGCTTTTCTTTCGGGCAAAATGATTACATTAAGCAAATTTTAAAGTTTATAGCCAATAGCGAATATGATTTTCAAACAGCTCACAAAAACAGAATGATAAATATCAATGCAGTGAGAGAACTTGTCCGAAACATGTTCGAATCAATCAAGCACGCAATTGACAAATACCACTATGAGACTCCCCGCCGTTTTTGGGGCGTTATGCAAGAGACTTTATTTGAATTACATAATTTGGCTGCTGCGGCGCTGGTTAAAATGGCCGATTGGCAGCAAATAATTGAAACTCGCGAGTGTTCAGCCATACCATATCTTGCCAAATTTGTCCTCAGCAACAATGGCATGGTCAAGACAATTTCCGATCTCTGTTGCAACTCAAAGCATAAATCACACGCAGTGTCTGCACTACTGCAACTATTGGTAGCCAGAAACGCCGTCATTAGACAGATTATCAAAGAACTAAATACCAAGGGAGAAAGCGATGCTGTAGACCAAGAGCATATTTACGACGAGGCCAAAATTGCCTACGCATTAATGCCTTTGGCGATCGATTTCCCTGAGAGATTAATTGATTTGAATGCATTCAAGAATAGCCATGATGGAAAACCTCTAGACGATATCGCCATCAATGAAGCATTCGATCGATTTGACAAGGATGTTGAAACAAGAAAAAAATGCATTGTTGAATGCCTGGACAATGTCCTCAAGGAAACAGCTATGCTTCTAGGCCTTTCGGACAAATAAAAATTTGCAGCTCAAAAATCGGCGAAGATTCGCCGATTTTTTTATTGACTAAAATTAAACAATATTACACAGATTTTCGAGGTTTAAAAATAGCCGCGGGGGTTTTGAGCACAATCTTAGCATCCAGCCATAAAGACCAGTTTTCAATATAATAAATATCCAATCTTGCTTCCTCGTCAAAATCCAAATCAGAACGGCCGGAAATTTGGGCCATGCCGGTAATGCCCGGTTTGATGCGCAGAACTTTTCTCTGCCATGATTGATATTTGGCCACTTCCCTTGGCTGATGCGGCCTGGGTCCCACCACTGAAATTTGTCCTAAAAGCACATTGAAAAATTGCGGAATTTCATCAAGACTGGTACGTTCTATAATTTTACCTAATTTAGTGCGACGCGGATCTTCCAGCACTTTGTAAACCGGACCGTTTCTCTGACTTTTTTCTTTGATTAGTTTGCTTTCAATTTTTAGAGCTTTATTGCCGCCATAGCCATCGCCAATACAATATTCTATCTTCATACTGCGAAATTTATACAAATTAAACACCTTGCCATTCTCTCCCACTCTTTCATTGCAATAGATGATTGGCCCGCGTGAATCAAATTTAATAAGTAGCGCCACAATCAGATATATCGGCGAAAAAACTATGATGAAAATTAATGAAAAAATAATGTCAGCAATTCTCTTAA
>JAMDBS010000088.1:2442-4591 GCA_023487325.1 Patescibacteria group bacterium | reverse complement strand
CAAGGATGGTAAATTAAATCTCATTTCTAAAATTATTAGCTGGATAAAAGATAAATTATCCAAATCTCTTAAAGCTAAACAAGAGTCTATCTGGATTAATCAGGGCTATTTGTATGAAATTATTGGTTTAGTTTTAGGCAGTGTGTGTTATTTTTGGGTTTTAATTTTTTTTCATGCCGTCACTATTTGTTTTTTGGTGGCGGTTTTTAATCTGATAATTTTGTTATTTTTAACAAAATCAGCAAGGGTTAAGTGGCTTTATGCAGCAGTTATAATTCTAATTTTAGTATTACCGGTTACGTCCTTGTTTGATTATTTGGAAAAAACAACAGCACAATGGCGTTTTTCTGGTCAGATTTTAATTAAAGATGCTAATTATGCTTATGGTAATGTCTCAGTGGTTTACGATGGTCAGAAATATAATTTTTATGTCAATGGGTTAAATGTCGGCAATAGCGGAAACTCATCTTCAAATGAAGCGTTGGTTCATTTTGCCATGCTTTACCATCAACGACCCAGATCAGTTTTGTTGGTTGGTGGAGGATTTTCTGACGCTTTGTATGAAGTTTTAAAGTATCCAATAACTTCTATCGATTATTTAGAATTTGATCCGCAGTTAATCAGACTTAGTCAAAATTATCTTAGTGAAAAATCCTTATTGGCACAACGTGATAAGAAGGTAAAAATAATCTATCAGGATATTCGTCGTTTTATTGCTCAGACACAGAATAAATACGATGTCATTATTTTGAATCTGGCCGCCCCGTCGACAATTTCACTGAATCGTTTATATACGACAGAGTTTTTCCGCCAACTAAAATCCAGGCTTAGCCCTGATGGCATTGTCTCGACACATTTATCGGTTTTAGCAGATTATAATTCTAATGAGTTTAAGAATTTAGTTGCTTCGTTATACAAATCGTTAGCTGATAATTATAGCAACACTTTCGTTATACCGGAAGATAGTTTTATTTATCTAGCAACTGATCGTAAATTTGATTATAACCGTGAGCCGGTTTTAAAAAGATTTTATAGCTATCAGTTGGATAATAATTTAATTACATCAGACTATATTAAAAATCAATTGACTGAAAATCGCATTGATGTTTTTCTAAAACCAATAATTGAGAATAATAAAGCTAAAATTAACTCTGATTTGCAGCCAGCGCTTTATTGGTATCAAGCTTTATTTTGGTTGTCCGAAAATTACTCAACTTTTGGCAAGCTTATTACAGGCATGAGTCGTATTAATTTTAATGTAATTTTTACCACGTTTTTAATCATATTTATTTTTGTTTTTTGGCTACTGGATATTTTTGTTAAACGTAAAGAAAAGCTTTTGGCGTTAGTCACGATTTTCCCAGATTTTTCATTATTGGCCACAGAATTAATTTTTATTTTTCTTTGGCAAGTTTTATTCGGCCAATTTTATTATCAGGTAGCACTCGTCTTCACCTTGGCTTTATTAGGAATGGCTTTAGGTGTCAGACTGGCTAGTAGTTTAATTGTTAGGAAAAAGGCAGGTTTTGGGTTTTTAATAATCGTTTATTTACTGATTTGCGTTTATTTTTTGTTGTGGTGGCTAGGCTTAATTTACTGGCCTACATTTTTGGCTATTAAGTTGATTTCTGTTGGATTAATATTTTTAGTTTGTTTTTTGGTTGGTATGGAATTTCCTTTAACTAATAAATTATACTTGGATTCGAAAAACGAGCCAGACAAAAAAATTGGCACCATCTATGGCGCTGACTTGATCGGGGCTAGCTTTGGCGCAGTCGTAACTGGGTCTCTTTTAATACCGGTGTTGGGGATTGTTCAGACAGTGGCGATTTTATTTGTGCTTAATTTTTTTATCTTAGCTTTGATTTTCTTCTTACGCCAAGGTTTTATGGAGACGGATTAATTTTTAAAAATTAAGACAGATGCTTTTGGGCCTTATTTAAGGTTTTTTTGTTTATTTGTAGACATTGACAAGCCCAATTAATTTATATAAAATAAATAGTCCTCTTTGATCTTTGATGCTAGCTAGCCCCGAGTGCGTTAGTTTATTGTTTCGCTTATGCGTTAGGGTCGAGTTCGTCGACGACCCACAATAAACTAAAATATATGAGAGAAATTTTTCTTCTCGTTTTAACCATTCTTGTGCTTA
>JAMDBS010000088.1:0-2432 GCA_023487325.1 Patescibacteria group bacterium | reverse complement strand
TTCTAATCATCATTGCTAATGTTTTGGAAAAAACTATCCTCACCGCGCTGCAGTTTGTCCAACAACAACTTGCAACACAGACAGGTAGTTTACCGTAAAAATAAAAAGCCCTTAGACTTCGGTCTTCGGGCTTTTTCACTGTCTAAGGTTTAGACTTTAGTTTTATGTTTGATGTGTCGGTAAATAAACCAAATCGAAGCAATGATGATTAGAATTAAAACTGTTATTGAAATGAATTCAGAATATTTTTTTACCATTTCCCATTTTTCACCTAAGAGGTAACCAAGATAGGCAAGGAAACTGTTCCAAATTGTTGCACCAATTAAAGTATAGATACAGAATTTTTTTAAATTCATTTGACCCATACCGGCCGGGATGGAAATTAAATGTCTAACTACGGGAATAAACCGACCAATAAATATTGTTTTTGAACCTTGCCGGCTAAACCAAGCCTCGGTTTTTCTCAAATCGGACTCGTCGAGTAAAAAAAACTTGCCATACTTTAAGACAAAAGTATTGCCGCCGTATTTACCTAAATAATAAGAGATAAGAGAGCCAATTATACTACCAACAGAACTTGCCACAATGATTAAAATAAAATTGAAACGTCCCTGGGCAGCCAAAAATCCAGCAAATGGCATAACTAATTCTGATGGTACCGGCAGAATCATGCTTTCGGCTACCATTAAGATAGTTACGCCGCCGTAGCTTAAAAAAGAGATAATATCAATGGCAAATTGTCCCAGAGGTGCTAGTAATTGGCTTATCATAGTAAGTTAGAGAAATTTTACAAATTTATTTTTATCATCAACTAATATTTTTTTAGCTTGAATTGTTTTTTCGGTTAGTTCAAAACCCATAATAATTATTTCTTCGCCAGTTTTGATCAGGTGAGCCGCTGCGCCATTCATACAGATATCGCCTGAATTTTTTTGGCCAGGGATAATATATGTCTCAAGTCGGTTACCGGTAGTATTACTAACTACTAAAACCTTTTCGCCGGGCCATAAATCAACTTTTTCCATTAAACTTTCATCGATAGTGATACTGCCAAGGTAATTTAAGTTAGCTTCGGTTACGGTTGCGTTGTGAATTTTTGATCTTAAAACGTACCTCATTTAGTTTTATTTTTAATCTAGCTACGAATTTAGTTTCCGGATCGTAGTTCCAAATTAACTCCGGATAAGTATCGATAAGACTCAGAAATTTTTTGCGGTGGAATAATTTTATCATCCGTCTTTTATGTTCGTTAATTTTTTTAGCAGACATTTTTTGTAAGCCAAAACAGCAAGATTTATCATAGAGTCTTATCTCCACCCGCTTGTCAGCTTTATTTTTCATTAGAACGAATGGCCAGAATTCGCAGTCAAATGGCCGGCAGTAGTAAATTTTGCAAGATTTTTTTATTTCATTAAAGTATGGGCAGATATAAATACCCTTTTCTTTCTTCGATTTTAGTAAGATTGTTTGATATACTTTTTTTGATTTTTTGTATGACTTAAATCTTGGCAGTTTAAAAATTTTTCTAATTTTTTTAATTTCAGCATCAGTGAAGATTGGAGCATATGGACGATCTTCGGATCGGAAACGGCAGCAGCCGTCAGGACATTTAAAACAATCGCGGGAATTAGTTATTTTAATTTTGGCCATATAATTAATTCTAATGACAAAATTATAATAAATGTTGAATTAATATTTTAAGTCCGATAATTACTAAAATTATTCCGCCAATAATTTCGATACTGCCCTGAAAAAGGTGACCAAATTTTTTACCGATAATCACCCCAAAAAATGATAAAACAAAAGTCACAACTCCAATAATTACCGCTGGTATTATAATGGATATTCTTAATAGAGAAAAGCTTAAGCCAACCGCCAGTGCATCTATGCTAGTTGCCAGTGCTAGGGTAGTTAGTATGTATGTATTTAGTGGGTCAAAATCTGATTCTAATTTTTTAGATTCAATTATCATTTTTACACCAATAAAGGTCAGGATACAAAAAGCCAACCAGTGGTCAATGACGGAGAAAAGTTCGTTTAGGCTTATACCAATTAACCAACCAAGGAGCGGCATTATGCCCTGAAAAAACCCAAAAAATAGTGCAATTTTTAAGGTATTATTAATGTGGTGCTGTTTGATGATTGAACCGCTGCTGACCGATACGGCGAATGAATCCATAGCCAGACCGAGAGCGATAAAGGGGACAAGTGATAAATTACTCATTTTATAAATTAGATTATTAGCAAGATGATCAGATTTTTTATTTAAATAATTTAAATCATTATTAGATTTTATCAAGAATTACCTAAAAAGTCTACAAATATGATACAAATATGAAAAGCTTTACCATAATAAAATAAAAATGATATAGTGTTGACATAGACTTATTGATTGTATTTTTATGAAAATTGCCATAGTTACGCCAACTTTT
>JAMDBS010000117.1 GCA_023487325.1 Patescibacteria group bacterium | reverse complement strand
CCTCTGATATTGAAGATGCCGGGGTAAAGAGTGCCCTGCAATATTCTTTACAATACGGACCAGGCGCAACCAAATACCCCGTTGATTATATTCAAGGGGTAATCAGCCGATTAGATAATAATGAACTAAATAAGGTTTCTAAAATTTATAATTTTTCTTTGGGTTTAAAAAATACTTTGACTGGTAATGGTTTTGGTCAGATGATGGCTGGCAATCAGGTTCAAGTGATTAAAAATACCATGAGTTTTGTCTCTAATATTTTAGGCACTGACCAGCCAAAAATTCAGCGCCTATTTAGTGGTGATCCAACTGCTGCCAATGAAATCCCATTTGACAAATTATTAGATGGCGTTTCCGGCTTGATGACTACCGCGGATCAGATGAAAAACATTTTTTCTGCTTCTGCCTCCACCAATTTTGCCGATCGCATGATGCAAGGGATTAATCTTTTGCCAACTATGTTGGGTTATTACCAATCTTTTGCCGGCGACCCCAATGATCCCAGCAACCAAGAATTTAGCAAAATGGTCAATCTCACCAACCAATACTGGCGCGACGGCCAGCAGCTGGTCAGCGTGATCGGCAATATGAAAAACATGTTTGGCAACAACGGTTTCAACGTAGTAGATGCTTATACCTATTACGGCAATCTTGCCAACACCCTCAAAGAAAACAGCATTTTAAAACTGGCTGATGGCATTAAATTGGAATTTGGTTTGAATGATAGTCAATTCGGAGAAAAACTGCCGGACTGGATGCGCAATGCCCGCTGGGCCAATTTATTGTCCGCGCCTAACAATAAAACTGTCAGCCAATGGGTTAATACCATCAATAACACTTTCCCTCAAATGTCTGAAACACTGCTCAATACTGATGAGAAAAAGGATCTTTACAATTTTGGCACACAGATGATGATTCAGGGGGCCAATCAAAATACCATGATGCCAATTATGGACTACTACCTGCGCAAGGGTAATAAAGATATTCCTTTGGGTTTTACCCAAAGCATGCTCAGCGGTAATACGCAGTCCATGATGAATGCTACCGGTCAATTTATGCAAAATTGGGCCAATGATCCTAAAAATAACGTCTCACCGGAAATAGCCAGCGCCATTAGCCCAGTAATGAATGCCATCAGCACCAATGATTGGAGCAATATTGATGACGCGGCTAGAAATCAATTTAAAAATTGGCTCAACAAAACTGAGAATTGGCAGAAATTCTTTGGCACCAATAATGATTATTTAAAAGGCACGGTCACAGACCTGTTGGCCAGCGGAAATTTTAATAATTTTGGACAGATTGTCGGCAATAACTGGCAAGATATTGCCAGAGGTGTTTTTGGCCAAAAATTTGATAGTTTTTTGGGACAGGTTGGTTTGACCCAACAACTGGGCAATCAATTCTGGCAAAACCCGTTTAAAAGCATCATGGGTCCTAATCCTTTTTCATTGGGCGCAAACTCCAGTGATCTTAGCAAATACTTTGGCAATGTTGCCGAGGGTGCATTCAATAGTATCTTTACTGCTGTTACTACTATGCTAATGAGCTCATTAGATCCCGCTTTTGCCGGTTTGGAAGAATCTTTGGGTTTGCAGGCAGGCACAATTTCCGGGGTTTTGGGAGCGCTGATGCCAGCACTTTTCATACCCGGATTTAATATTGGCCTAGCTTTAATTGGCTATTTTATGCCGCAAATATTAAGCGGCCTTGGCCTTGGTTCGGTTGGTAAAATCTTTGGCTCTTCTGGCACGGCTGATAAACCCAGGGTAGAAGTCTGGTGTGCTATGGATTATTATCCTGTTTTGGAAGTAGGCAAGGATGAAGCCGCTCCCAATTATGATATTGCCTTTGGTTCTGACCCGCCTGCCACGCCCTATAAGGAAAGCCAAATTACCATTGACAATGAGGGGCTAAACAAAGAAAAAGACTTAATTGGCGATGGCTCAGGCGGTCCATGGAGTAAATATGATGGAGGTCGCGCGCAATCTGGCGAGTTTAGAATTGACAACGATAAGAAAAAGAATGATAATGGAAAAGTTTTAACGCAAAAAATACCATTAGCGGCTAAATTTAAAATTAAACAGTTGGTTGGAGAACTGTTGAGAATCAATGATGAGAATAAAACTGCCAACAATCAATTGCTGCCTCGACAGATTAAAACCTACAAAGACGATAGCTTTAGCCCACAATTCCTTTATGTGTTAAACTTAAAGTATGGGGAAGTTAGCACCGATGATGCTGGTGAAACGATTGTTAATATTACCATGAAAAAGAAAATAGATGATTATGGGGTTCGACGCGGGGTATTTTCAGAAAAATATCATATTGATAACGTGCATTGGGGATATTAGCATTGCGCACAATTTTTAATTTTTAATTTAAAATTTTTAATTAATGATGAATTTATGAGAAGGAAAATTGCTATTTTTATCAGTATTTTTCTGATTACTTTAGGGGTAATTGTCGCTGCTACTTCTTTGAGCACTGCCAGCGCTGATACCACCACAAGTAGCAGTAATACTTCTATTTTTTGCACTGATCCCAATCACTGCAATCTGGATACTTGGATGTCAAATTTTTATGTCTGGTCAGTGGCGGTTGGCGGCGCTTTGGCAGTATTGGTGATTGTTTGGGCCGGTTATGAATACGCTACTAGCGCAGGGGAAGTGGAAAAAATCAACAAGGCCAAGGAAAAAATCATTGGCGCAGTTTTGGGTTTAATCTTATTGGTGCTGGTTGCATTAATATTACAGGCTGTGGGCAGCCGCGGAGCAGAAAACCCTTTTAAAAATGTGGGTGGTTCATCTGGAACTGGCGGTGCTGGTGGCAGCATCAATGCTTCAGGAGGTACCAGTGGGGGCTCTACAACTGAAAATAATTCTAATACTGGGGGAACACCTGCTAGCGGTAGTAATAATGCCGCAACACAACACGAAAGTGGACATTCAAACACCAATCCGAACAGCTCCCCATCAGCGTCCCCCACTGAATATATTGCGCCAGATTTTCCACATGCAGGTTAATTTATTCTATAACAAATTCTCTTTACCAAATCCTTTTTTAATCGCTGATTAATTTCAGTGATTATTTTTTTCTCTTTGAAGCGTATTTCCTGGGCCAAAACATTACTCGGCAAAGAAATAGTTAAAATATTATTATTAAAACTAACCACTGAAAAATCATAGTATTTGCCAATTGCTTGGGCTACGTGACAAACCCAGCTGGCCAACAAGGTTTTATCTTGACTTTTTTTATATTTGCCCAGGACATTATCTATTTTTTGCCACATTTGTTTTTCCTAAATCTATAATCTCAGCTTTTTTAATAATTTCTTGGCTAATCCCCTCTAAATCAGTAGCGGTAATAATAGTTTGATAATTGCTAATCAAATTATTTAACTGGCTTCGCCTATCTTTGTCTAACTCGGAAAAAATATCATCCAGCAATAATATGGGGTTTTGTTGTTGATGATTAACTAAATATTTAAGTTCGGCAAATTTTAAAGCCAAAACTGCGCTTCTTAGCTCGCCGCGTGAAACTATTCCATCAAGGCTTTTATTATCTAAAAAATAATTGACTTCGTCGCGATGTGGCCCAAAAATAGCAGACTGTGTCTCTATTTCTCTGGTTGTATTCTCTTTGATTGTTTTTAAAAAAACTTCCCCTTTAACTTTCGGCTGATATTTGATTTTAAAATCTTGCGACGAATGACTAATTTGTTGATAAAATTTTTTAATCAGAGGGTTCAAAAAATCAACCAGCCCCTGTCTTTTTTGAGTAATTTCCAAATTAACTTTAGCTAATTTTTCATTCCAAAAATCCAATTCTTTCACTTGGGCCTTTTTGTGATAAATTTTATAAAGTAAACTATTCTTTTGTTTTACTATTTTCTGTAAAATCACCAAATTTTTATAATAATTTTTGTTTTGCTGAGCTAAAATAACATTAAGATAGCGTCTTCTGTCTTGGGGAGAACCAGAAATTATCTCGATTGTTTCTGGAGAAAATAAAACTACTGGTAATTTACCCAGAAGTTCTCTAAGATTTACTTTAGCTTTATTTAGATAAACCTCTTTGGCAATTTTTTGGTTGACAATTCTTAGTTCCAATTGCAAATTATTATAAACGGCAATCACTTTGGCAAATTGTTGATCCCAATTGATCAGATTGCTGTTGGTTCTAGTTCTATAAGAAATTGTGGTAGAAAGCAAATAAATGGCTTCTATTAGGTTGGTTTTGCCAATACCATTGGGACCAACAAAGATGGTAATCGGCTGAGTAAATTTTAGATCAAGATCTTTATAGCTGCGAAAATTTCTAATTTTTAGGTTAGCAAGTTTCATTATTCTTCAATTCTTAGGGGCATAATAATATACAAATAACCTTTGGTTTTGGCAGGTTTTAATACAACCGGATTGGTGCTACCGCTAATTTCTACCAAAACCGTTTCATCGGGGATATTAGCCAAAACATCAGCCAAAAATTTGGCATTAAAAGCAATTTCCGCCTCCTCACCAACAAAACTTTCCAATTTTTCCTCAATT
>JAMDBS010000033.1:2778-4629 GCA_023487325.1 Patescibacteria group bacterium | reverse complement strand
TGGTAGCGGCCACAGCCGAAAAAGTGATGATGTTGGAAGCTGAAGCCAACGAAGTAGATGAAAAAACTATGTTTGATGCAATCGAGTACGGTCATAAAGCTTTGCAGCCGGCTATAAAGATTCAGCAAGAAATTGCTAAAGGCATAGCCAAAAATAAGCCGGAAACTCCCAATGAAAAAATTCATGAGGAGTTAAAGAAATTTCTGGGCGCTAAAGTCAAAAAAGCTGTTAAAGTAGTTAATAAAGAAGAACGACAAAAACATTTAACTGCATTTGAAGAAGAAATTTATAAAGAATTTGAGGGCGATTATAAACAATCAGAGCTGAAAAGCGCCCTAGAACATTTGGTAAAAAAAGAGGTTAGAGAAGCAATTCTTAAAGAAAACCATCGGCCAGACGGAAGGTCTTTGAAAGAGATCAGGCCGATTGATATCAAGACCAGCTTGCTCCCCCGCACTCATGGCTCAGCCTTGTTTACTCGCGGTCAAACCCAAGCGTTATCTATTGTCACTTTGGGCGGACCAGGAGAAGAACAGATGATTGATACCATGGAAGGCGAAGGTGAAAAACGCTATATGCATCATTATAATTTTCCGCCATTTTCCACTGGCGAAGTAAAACCAATTCGCAGCACCGGGCGCCGAGAAATCGGCCATGGAGCATTGGCAGAAAGAGCCTTAGTGCCGATGATCCCTGCCAAAGAAGAATTTCCCTATACCATCAGGGTAGTTTCGGAAATTTTATCATCAAATGGTTCATCTTCAATGGCTTCAGTTTGCGGATCTACTTTGGCTTTGATGGATGCTGGTGTGCCGATTAAAAAACCGGTTTCCGGTATCGCTATGGGTTTGGTGACTAGCGAAGATGAGAAGAAATATAAGATTTTAACTGATCTTCAAGGTTTGGAAGATTTTGGCGGCGACATGGATTTTAAGGTAGCAGGCACAGCCGATGGCATTACGGCCATTCAACTGGATATTAAAATTCACGGACTAAGTTTTGATATTATTAAAGACACCTTGAAACAGGCCAATGAAGCTCGCTTGGAAATCCTAGCCAAAATCATTAAAGCCATTCCCGCTCCCAGAAAGCAGCTATCTCCGCATGCGCCAAGAATCTTAATCACCAAAATCAACCCAGAAAAGATTGGCGATGTTATTGGGCCGGGCGGCAAAACTATCAATAAAATAATCTTAGAATGCGGCGGCAAAGAAGTCACTTCAATTGACATCGATGAAGACGGCACAGTTTCGGTTGCTTCCAATGATTCAAAAATGGGTGAAAAAGCTTTGGCTATGGTAAAAAGCATTACTCAAGAATTGGAAATCGGCAAAATTTATACTGGCGAAATTACCAATATTCAGAAGGATCGCAAAACCGGCAACGAAATCGGTGCAATTGTGCAAATCACCCCAAAACTCGATGGCATGGTGCATATTTCGCAAATCGCCGAATCAAGAATCGCTAAAGTCTCAGATGTTTTGCATGTCGGTGACAGAATTCCGGTAATGGTCTTGGATATTGATAAGGATCGCGGCCGCATCTCGCTCTCTTATAAAGCCGCTAAAAGACCGTTATTCAATAATCATAAGCATTAAACCCCGACTAAATTTGACTTTTTAGCTTAATTTTGCTATAATTATAATTAATAGATTTTAAAGTTCTCAATTCGCCAATTTATTATTCGTTAATTCGTTATTTGTGAGGAACATGAAGCTAGCTATTTTTTCTGATTCTCATGATAATATACTTAATATTAAAAAGGCTCTAAAATTTATTAAAGATCAAGGCATTGAAATAATAATTCATTGCGGCGATTTAAGCGCGCCCAGCGTTATGACTGAAGTAATT
>JAMDBS010000033.1:0-2768 GCA_023487325.1 Patescibacteria group bacterium | reverse complement strand
CCGTTATTCAATAATCATAAGCATTAAACCCCGACTAAATCTTAATGTAGCAGATACATATTGAACACTTACTTTTGATTTAATTCAACCATCTTAAGCGGCGTCACCATCTCAGGTAAGGATAAGTGCGGTCTTGTTTCGTTGTATTCTTTTAAATATATCTGGTAAAAGACATTCAACTGCTCAAGGTCTTTAGGTTTGCCCATTCTCCTTAATCTAAAGAAAAAGAATTCTTCCTCGTCTGTTCTGAAAGATCGTTCAATGACAGCATTCTCATTGGGATTTGATTTATGGATAAAATGATGCTTTAATTTAAATTCATCCTGTAAAGCTTTAAGAAATCTTTTCTGAAACTCTAAACCATTGTCAGTTTGAACAAAGTCTGCTTTTAAAGGCATGATAGAGATAACAAATTTTAAAGCTTCAATGGAATAGCCTTGGTCGAGTAAAGGGAAGATAATCCCTTGCTTGTAGCGAGACAAGATATCCATTGCCGCATAAAGATAGCAGGTATGCTCAAGACCAGATAATTCTGGTGTTACATACTTTACATCCATCTGCAGTTTACCAAGTTGTTTAACGTTTTTAGCATGCATATGAGTGGTATCTTGATACAATGGCCGTTTGCGATATCCTGGTGAGTTGATCAAATCTTTTTTCTTTAAAAAACGATGTACTGTAGAATAATGATAAGGTAATTTTAATATATCACATATTTTAATGGCACAGAATTCCTTTTCCTTCCTTAACAAAGTGCTCTTGTCTTGCTCTTCTGCTTTTAAGATAGTCTGCCGAACATTTTTAGGTTTAGTAGATTCTCTTGTTAAGTTTTCAACTTTCAGCCTTAAATTACTAAAGATACTTTTTGCTTTATTCCGCCAATTGATGACAGTGCCGGGGCTGATTCCCAGCTCTCGTGCAGTTTTTCTAACCAGACCACCATTGGCATTTAATTGATTGATAATCTCCCTTGGTTCTATTCTCATATCCACCTCCTAAATATATTCTACCTAGAAAGTGTTCAATATGTCCTGCTACAATACGACGGGGTTGACTTCGAGGTTTATTTATGCCATAATAATTGGTCAATGGGTTTCAAAACCCCGCATTTTGAAAATTGAATATTTCAGATAAGGATGTGATATGAATGTCTCTTCCGAATGGAACAGTAGTTGGCAAACGATATAAGATTATTGAGCATATTGCTTCAAGTGATATGTCCAATACTTATAAAGCTCAGGAAATCAAAGTTCATCTGGGAAAAATATGGCTACTGAAGGAATTTGTGCCTCAAGGCAAGGATCCTAATGACATCCAGGATCAAGCACGAAGATTCATGCGAGAAACTGATATCCAATCTAAACTCAACCACCCAAATGTTCCCAAAGTGGATAATTTTTTAGATGACAATGGGATATTGTTTTTCGCCACGGAATTTATTGAAGGTGAAAATGTGGGGAATATTTTAAGAAAAAATCCTCAAGGGTTGCCCGAGACTACAGTGATCCCGTGGATGAGAACGGTTTTTAGTGTAATCTATCATCTCCATACTCAAACAAACCCGATAATTTATCGGGATTGCAAACCAGAAAATTTGATTTTGGACAATGATAATAAAATTTGGGTGATAGATTTCGGGATTGCATTAGAAAAATCTCAAACGAGTGTAGGACCGATCGTTACCTATGGTCCGAATGCCCAAACTCAAGCCTTTGGTACCCCACAAACAGTTTCACCGCAGCAACTACATAGCTGCGATGAGCGGTCGGACATCTTCAATCTTGGCGCGACCTTTTTCTGGCTGTTGACTGGACAACCACCTTGCCCACAACCATTCCAAGCCGCCAGAGATATTTATGTGATCAAGCCAAGCATTTCTCCATGGCTGGCCAAAATCATCAACAAAATGCTGGCATACTATCCCGAAGACCGCTACCAATCAGTGGCGGAAATTATGGCGGAGCTGCCGGACAATAGCCAGGCAAAGATTTCCAAAAATTCTCTGCCGAGCTTAATGATTTTGAGCTCTCCTATAGCTCAAAATCCCTACCTTAATCCTGTTGGTTTTTGTGAGAGTTTTAAATCTCACATAGAGATTCTGGGCAACCTTTGGGAAAATGCCCAATACCAATTAGCTTTAAAGAAAATAAGACAGATAATCCGCAAGTGGTATTTTCTGAAAATAATGTATTTATGCCTTAAGAAAAACCAACTACGCCCTTCTAACTCCAACTCTAACGACGACGAACAGGCATTGTTGCATTTTCTCCATTACAGAATCAGCCTAATGCTGGAAGGGTCTATCTCCTTAGAGCATATTGAAGAAGCGGCTCAATTATTGTCAGGATGCCCATATGCCAAGGCCAAAGATCAACTAGTTCTGGCCGAAGTCTATGAAGCGCAAGGCAAATTCAGACTGGCGGAGCGCCAGTATCAGAAAATTGCGGAAAAGACTGGTGATGCCATGGCCTGCAAAAAGCTCAATGAGATGCAAATCAAAATTGAGGAGCAGAAGCAGGAAAAACTGGCGCAGAAAAAGCAGCGAGTTTTGGCCCGAAAGCAAAAGCTCCATCAAGCTATTACTGCTCTTCAGCAACAACCGGCTATTGTTGGCGCATATTTAGCCAAGGAGTTCAATCCTGCCAACAGTTTCAATTGGTTTGCTGACCATCCACTTATATCCATACTCTCAGTCATAATGTTAATGAGTGTATCATTCACCTACTACAACAAAAAAATGTCACTAGCACCAGATGTAAGTTATCCAT
>JAMDBS010000044.1 GCA_023487325.1 Patescibacteria group bacterium | reverse complement strand
ATTGCCGCTAATTGCATGTTGCCGCTTTCTGAAGATGAATTTTCCTATACCATCGGCACTCGTCACCGCGCAGCCGTGGGTTTAAGCAGTCAGACCGATGCCATTGTCATCGTGGTTTCCGAGGAGCGCGGCACCATTTCTGTGGCCTTCAACGGCCAGCTTTCCAGAGGCTTGGCGCCCAAAGAGCTGGAAGAATTTTTATTAAATCTTTTGCAGAAAAAACCAATCATCAGCAGTAAAATAACCAAAGAAAAAATTTCCAATTCTAAGCAGCATTAATTTTATGCTTAAATTTTTAACACACAATTTTGTCGCCAAACTGATTTGCCTGTTGATTGCCATGGGGCTCTGGATTTATGTGGCTTCCGGGGAATCAAAAATAGATAATTTCCCCGGTTCCATTGCTTTGGAAGTCCGCAATACGCCGGAGAATTTAGTGGTGGTCAAAGATATAGACAATGTGACAGTGCGGATTGCTGCCGAGCGCGGTGTTTGGCAAAAACTGACCAGTTCAAGTTTTTCTGCCTATATTGATCTTACCGGTATGAAAGAAGGAGTGATAGAAGTGCCAGTGACGGTTAAATCCAATGTCGATGGCGTAGATGTGATCGAAATTAAACCGGCTAAAATTACTGTCAGGTTGGAGCCGATTATCAGCAAATCTGTGCCTGTCAGCGTGAGAGTTGAGGGTGCCGCCTCAGAAGGCATGGTGGCCGGCGATGTCAAAGCCAAACCTGATAAAGTAGAAGTTTCCGGAGCAAAATTTTATTTGGAAAAAATTTCCGAAGCTACGGCTTTGGTAAAATTAAATGGTGAAAGCGAGCAAATAGAAAAGACCGTCGTTTTGAGCGCCTACGATGTCAATAATAATCTGATTAAAGATGTTAATTTTCAGCCAAAAGAAGCTGCAATTACCGTATCAATCATTAAAGGCGGTAATACCAAGACAGTGGGCATTGTGGCCAAAACTTCTGGTGTGCCAAAATCAGGCTATTGGTTAAGTCAGATTTCTCTTGATCCTTCCACAGCAGTGATTACCGGTTCAAGCACTATTTTGGCCAAGACTAATTATTTAGAGACGCAAACTATCAATCTAGACGGACTGGACAGCGACAAAAGTCAGACTGCGAAAATAGAGTTACCCGCAGGAATTAATTTAGTTGATGCTTCTAAAACTTCAGTTAAAGTGCAAATAAGTCTTTCTTCAGATTTAAGCCAGAGGACCGTGCCTGCCAGCATATCCTACCAAAATGTTGCTGCCAACTTGACTATTGCCAAGATTGACCCGGAAGATATTAATGTAGTGGTGACTGGCTCGGCAGAAGCACTTAAAAGCCTTGATTCTTCAAAAGTAATCCTAACTCTTGATCTGGGAAACTATAAAAACAGCGGAACCTACGCGCTAGATATCAACAAAAATAGCATCTCTACCCCCGCAGGTTTGCAGGTAGCCAGTTTTTTGCCTTCATCCATAAGAGTCACTCTTAATAATAAATAGCTTGTGGATAAAGCCGGTTTTCAAGGGTAGATTTCAGACCCTTGACTGGTTTTGCTGGCATAATATACTATAGATAGATGAGTTATAATTAAATTTGTAAAATAAGGGAGAAATTATCAATATTTCCAATATTTTAGTCCTGCTGAAAAAAACGAGCAATTCGCTTTATTGCTATGCCGAAAAAGTTTTTGGTCAGGTTTTAGTTTGGATTAAAAATATTTATCACAAGATTTCAGTCAAGCCGGCCACTCATTTGGTAATGATTGGCTTGGGCATTTTGGTAATTTTTGCCAATCTATTTTGTAAAAATACTGCTGTTTTTGCTGAAGAATGGTCTTATTTAGATATCGATGCCCAGACAACTTCCAAAGTAATCGGAGAAATTGCTCCCTACACCTATTTTGAAGAGGATTTAGGCGATATCGAATCAACTCTTTTGGCCAGTCAAAATAGCGAATTTTTAGCCAAAAGCGACGAGCTGACTACGGAAAAATCTAAACTAGAAGTTGAATACATTGTGCAAAAAGGCGACACCATGTCCACTATTGGTAAAAAGTTTGATATGCATGTAGCTTCAATCTTGGATCGCAATGGCATGAATTTTGACCAAGTGGAAAAAATCAGTCCGGGGCAAGCTTTAATTATTCCTGCCAAAGATACCTCCAGCTCACAAGAGTGGTTGGCAAAACTCAATGAAAAGAAAGAAGCCGAAAAGCAAGCTCAGCAAAAATTACTAGCTCAACAAGCTGCCAAAAAGAAGACAACCTTGGCATTGCAAAAACGTTCCACTGTCTATCGCGACAGATCTGGTTATGATGGAGGTTCAGACGGTAGCTGGGCGATGCCAACCGGTTATAAATATATTTCTCGAGGCGTCCAACGCGGGCATACAGGTATAGATATGGTTGAAGGCGTGGGCACTCCGGTTTATGCCTCTAAATCAGGCAAGGTTATTGAAACCACTGGCAACTGGGGCGGCGGCTATGGCAATTCCATTGAACTTGATCATGGCAGCGGTCAGACTTCCCGTTACGCTCATCTTTCCGAATTTGCAGTGGGAGTTGGCGACTATGTTAGTCAAGGGCAATTAATCGGTTACTCTGGCAACACTGGTTGGTCAACAGGACCGCATCTGCATTTTGAAGCCCGCCAAAATGGCTCACCATTTAATCCGTTCTAGATTAACTATTGGCCATTAGCTATTAGCTATTAGATTTAACCTCTAACCCTCTACCCCTCTTCACCTCTACACCTTTTCACCTCTATCCCACCTTCCCCCGCCGGGGATTGTTTTTTTATCTATAATGTTTTAAAATACGAATTATTAGTTATTAGACAAGATTAGCTATTGGCGAGTGTTCTTATGAAATTCAAATTAAAAGCAAAATTTAAACCGGCTGGCGATCAGCCGCAGGCTATTGAGAAATTAACCCGAGGTTTAAAATCTGGCCAAAAACATCAGGTTCTTTTGGGCGTCACGGGTTCCGGCAAAACCTTTACCATGGCCAATGTTATTAATCAAATCCAAAAGCCTACTTTGGTCATTGCTCACAACAAGACTTTGGCGGCTCAACTCTGTCAGGAATTTAGGGAGTTTTTCCCGCAAAACGCTGTGGAATATTTTGTCAGTTATTATGATTATTACCAGCCCGAGGCTTATATGCCCAATACTGATACATATATTGAGAAAGATGCTGACATCAATGAAGAGATTGATCGCTTGCGCCATGCCGCCACTACCGCTCTTTTATCCAGGAAAGATGTGATCATCGTAGCCTCTGTATCTTGCATCTACGGCTTGGGCTCTCCTGAAGAATACCAAAAATCAATTGCCAGCTTTCGAGTAGGCGAAGGCGCAGATCGCAGTAAAATCATCAGCAATTTAATAGATTTATATTACGAGCGTAACGATAGCTTGGTGCGCGGCACTTTTCGGGCCAAAGGCGCAACCATTGATATTGTGCCGGTTGATAAAGATCTAATTTACCGATTAGAATTGGCAGAAAATAAAATAGACAAAATTATTGTCTTGGATAAAATTACCCGCTCAAAACTGGAAAGTCCGCAAAATATCTTTGTCTTTCCGGCCAAGCATTTTGTGGTCGGCAAGGATCAGCTAAAAAAAGCCGTGGCTAAAATAATGGCTGAAATGAAAGCACGAGTTGATTATTTTTTAAAAAATGGGAAAATCACCGAGGCTGAAAGAATTGAGCGCCGCACCCGCTATGACATGGAATTGTTGCAAGAGATTGGCTATTGTAAAGGTATTGAAAATTACTCGCGTTATCTAACAGCTAGAAAATCAGGCGAGGCTCCCTACACTTTGATTGATTATTTTGAACGTGATTTTTTAACCATTATCGATGAATCGCATGTCACAGTGCCACAAATTGGTGGCATGTTTGAAGGTGATAAATCACGCAAAGATATGCTAATTAATTATGGATTTAGATTGCCTTCGGCATATGACAATCGGCCATTAAAATTTCCCGAATTCGCCAAAAAAATGAATCAAGTCATCTACACCTCCGCCACCCCCGGTCATTACGAATTAAATAAAGCCAATAGCCAAAAGCCAATAGCCAAAAGCTATATTGTCGAGCAAGTTATCAGGCCAACAGGGTTGATTGACCCGCAAACCATTATTCGGCCGATTGAGAATCAAGTTCAGGATGTGATTGGGGAGATTGAGGCAGAAACTAGAAATAATAATCGAGTGCTGGTGACAACGCTAACCAAAAAAATGGCTGAAGATTTGGCCAAGTTTTTGCAAGATAGAAAAATTAGAGCAAAATATTTACACTCAGAAGTGGACACTTTGGATCGTATTAGAATTTTAAAGGAATTAAGACAAGGTAAATTTGACTGTTTGGTGGGGGTCAATCTTTTGCGCGAAGGCTTGGATTTGCCGGAAGTTTCCTTGGTGGCGATTTTGGACGCTGACAAGGAAGGATTTTTGCGTTCGGAGACATCATTGATTCAAACTATTGGCCGTGCCGCTCGCAATGTTTTTGGTAGAGTAATTCTCTATGCCGACGAAATCACCGGTTCTATGCAAAGAGCTTTGAGCGAGACAGCTCGCCGCCGCAAAATGCTTGGCCGGAAAGACAAAGATATTTTGCGGACTTTCCAGTTTTGAGCGGGTAATTTTATCCAAGACAATAATTTTGTCTATTTTATTTTCTGCCAATTCTAATCGGTAAATT
>JAMDBS010000043.1 GCA_023487325.1 Patescibacteria group bacterium | reverse complement strand
ATTGGGAATCTAGTGCACCGATTGGTAGACGTATCAATTTTGATGCTTCAATAAGCATAAAAATTAAGCTCTCTCAATGTATTGTCCAGTTCTAGTATCAATTATAATACTATCATCTATTTTTACAAAGAGGGGAACTTGAATTTTAGCGCCAGTCTCTAAGGTGGCAGGCTTAAGCGCGGTAGAGGTCGTATTGCCTTTAAATCCTGGTTCGGTATACGTTATCTTTAGGGCAAGCTTGATTGGCAATTCGATATTAATAGGATGGCCTTGGTAAAAAACGACCCTTACCCCAGTGCCTTCTTTTAAATAATTAGCCGATAGACCAATTTTTTCTTCTTTGACCGAAAATTGCTCAAAGCTTATTGGATCCATAAAATAGCAATCGCCCGAGTCTTTATACAAAAACTGAGCTTTCTTAAATTCTAAATCTGGCTCGGAAAAAGCATCTGAGCCTTTGAAAGTCCGGTCGATTATAGCGCCAGTAAGTAAATTGCGGATTTTGGTACGCATAATAGCTCCACCGCGACCGAGCTTGGAGTGCTCTGAATGAGTAACCACATAAGGCTCACCATTGAATTCGAAAAATCTTCCTACCTTTAAATCAGTAATTGTAAGCATATGGCTCCTTTTATCTGGTTATGTAAGGCAAAAGAGCTAAAAAGCGAGCGCGCTTAATAGCTTGAGTAAGTAGTCGTTGATGGCGAGAGCAGTTTCCGGTTTCTTTAGCGGATTTAATTTTTGACCAGACACCTAAAAAACGACGCAAGGCCTGAGCGTCCCTGTAATCAATTTCTTTAATATTTTTTTTGCAAAAGAAACAACTTTTTCTTCGGTTATAATTATAATTTTGGCTCATAAATACCTTTCTTGATTAATATTAAAAGGGAATTTCATCTAAATCAATTTCCTCATCTTTTTTTTTGTTATCTTTCTTTTCTTTTATTGTATTTTCTGGTTTATTATCTGTAACTGGTTTTGGTGCAGGGGAGCTGGTTGCATCTTCCAAATTAGCCTCACCCATTGCTTTTGGTTGGCCGGTAGCCGAAACATGATCGGCAATAATTTCTGTAACATAGCGTTTTACTCCATCTTGACCTTCCCAATTACGGGTTTGCAATCGACCCACAATTAGCGCCTTTCGGCCTTTATAAAGAATTTGATTGCAAATCTCAGCTAATTTTCCCCAAGCCACAACATTATGAAATTCTACTGCTTCTTGCATTTGTTGAGTGTTTTTATCCATCCAGCGGCGGTTGGTGGCAACGGAAAAATTAACAACGGCCTGTCCATTTGGCGTAAAGCGCATCTCGGGATCTTTAGTTAAATTTCCTAAGACAATCGCTTGATTAAAATCTGTCATATATACCTCCGATCCGCGAATTTCATGCCTCGACGGAAGAAATTCCGGAAGTCCGCTGCAGCATCTCGGATGGAACACGTATGAATAATCCGACGTGGAATACCGAGAGCGTAGGTGGACATACCTTATTATTTATTCTTTCAATAATTCTGATAATTTATCATTCAAAGCTTTTAGTCTCTCTTCTTCGGTTATTTCTACTTCTTTATTTTTGACAACTTTTTCCACTTTTGATTTTTTCACAGCTTTAGGGGCAACCGTTTTTTTAGTTCTGGCGGTTTTTGAACTAGCTTTTTTAGTTACCAAGGTTTCTTTTTCGGTTTTTGTCTCTTTTTTTTCGGGTGTAGCAATTTTTACTGGTTCGCTAGTAATTTTTGTTATTTCTACTTCTTTTTTTAAGGCGGGCTTTCTGGCTATTTTTTGAATTAAAAGATAGCGGATCACATTGCTGTCTAGCGCTATTTTTTTATTAATTATTTCGATTTTTTCTGGATCACATTCAAAAACGTAGGTGATATAACAGCCGGACAGCTCTTTTTTAATTGGATAAGCAAATTTTCTTCTACCCAAAGTAGATTCACTGACAATCTTTCCATTGGCCGATTCAATAACCTTCTTTGCGCTTGCATCATTTTCTTCTTTGCTGATAAAAGTAATTTCGTACATTTTTCACCTCACTAATAACTATAATTAACTAATAATTAACCCATATTAACCTTTATTAACTTCCTAATAAAAATACTCCCTTTGTGGACATAAGCCCCATACCACGTGGGGTACAGGGAAAAAGAGTTGATTGTTTTTATATTAGCAATTTTTTTATACGATGTCAAATCAAATAAAAACCATTTTGATCCAGCGGGCAAGAAAATAACTAGCCACAAGCACTACCGCGGTTATAAGCAGATGCTCCGTAATTACCTTGGCAGCACTATTTTTTTGTGCTTTAGCTATATAATAACTTAAAATTATAAGAAGTAATATTCCCCAAAAAATATTTATCATTACGCCGAAATCTAATGGCAAAAATATAATTGGCAGGGCAAAACTTGAAGCCGTGATTAATTTAGTTAAGAAAGTGGAAACAGTTGATTGCCAAATTTCCGCTGTTCGATGTTTATTTTCTGATTCTTCGGAAATATGAATACCTAAGGCATCAGAAAAGGCGTCGGCCAGGGCGATAGTTAAAATTCCGCCCAAAACAATCATCTTTGAGCTCGTGCCGGTATTTAACCCGATCATTAAGCCGAGAGTAGTAATAACCCCCGAAGTTAGTCCAAAACTAAAACCAGTTTTAATAGAATGGTTCATTACGCTTATTATACATTAAACAAAAACTCAATTACATCACCATCTTGGACGACGTAATCCTTACCCTCAAGGCGTAAGCGGCCAGCGGCTTTGGCGCCTTGCTCGCCATTATATTTAATATAATCTTCATAGGAAATAACTTGGGCGCGAATAAATCCTTTTTCAAAATCAGTATGAATTTTACCGGCGGCTTGCGGTGCTTTGTCACCAATTTTTATTGTCCAGGCACGTACTTCGTCCGGTCCGGCAGTAAAATATGATTGAAGTCCGAGCGTGTGATAAGCCGATTGAATTAAGCGATCCAGACCCGACCTTTTAAGTCCCAAGCTTTCTAAATATTCTTTTTGTTCTTCATTAGTTAAGTCAATCAAGTCTTGTTCCACTTTAGCCGAAATGACAATAGATGACAGACGATTGACGATAGCAGGGTCAAGATCAAACTTTTTTGCTACTTGTTCAACCGATAGTCCGGCATCTTTCTCGTTAACATTTAACGCGTAGATCATCGGTTTATCTTTTAATAGTTTTAAGTCTTGAGTTTCAGATTTTAGCTTTGAGTCTTTAGCTTTGAGTTCAGACTTTTCTAAAGTCTGTAAATCCGCCAGTTCTAACTCGGTTTTAATGGTCTCGAAATCGTCGCGCGGATCAATTTTTCCCGCCACATGCATTACATTAGGATCTTTAAAACAACGTAAGACCATGCAAATCGCGTCGGTTTCGCGAATGTGGGAAAGAAATTTGTTACCTAAGCCCTCGCCTTTATGCGCCTCTTTGACCAATCCGGCAATGTCGATGAATTTGACTGTGGCAGGAATAATTTTGGCTGGTTTGGCGATTGCGGCTAATTTTTGCAATCTTTCATCGGGTACTTCGACAATGCCAACATTTGGGTCAATTGTGCAAAACGCAAAATTACTCGCCTGCGCTTGGCGAGATTTTACGAGCGCATTGAATAATGTTGACTTGCCTACGTTGGGTAGTCCTACTATCCCAATTGATAAACTCATATTAATCCGAAATTTATAATTATTCTAATTAAAAATATCTAAAATTTATTAACCCAGCTTATCTTTTAGTGGTTCCCAATAATAATCTTTCCAGCCTTGGCTGATATCATCGCAAAATTCATCGGGAACGTCAATTTGTGTAAAAAACATTTTCGTGCCTTCCTTAACTGGTACAAGTTCAATAGTTATTTTAGAAAAATGACCTTCTGGCCAATCAGCAGCACGCCACGACTGCACAATTTTTTTGCCAGGCACAAGTTCTAGATTTTTTCCGATAGCATAGTTGCTCTGGACACGGAATTCTTCCCCTACTCGAGGATCGATTTCTGCTCCTTCGCCAGTAAAATCAGCATGCTTTTTGGAATCCATAAACATTTCATAAATTTCCTGTGGTTCGGCCTTAAAAATTTCAGTTTGTTTGATCGTTTTCATAAAATCCTTATTTTTTGCTAAATTTTATTTTTTCTTTATAATCTTTTTTACCAAATAAATTGCCCCGAGGCCATATAAAAAACCCAATATAGAGCCGGCTAAAATATCAGTAGGGTAATGCACCCCGTTATGCATCAGCGAAAATGCCATTAAAAGGGCAAAAAGTGAAAACCATAGCCAAGTTTTTCTCCAGTAGTAGACAAATACAGTTAATACAGCCAGAATATTGGACATATGTGCGGAAGGAAAAGACGAGCTATTAATAGTTTTGCCTATGGCGATAATATCGTTGGGGTATGCCATCCAGGGTTGTAATCGAAAAAGATGGCAATAATTATCCAAGAAGCCTTTAAAAAATAAACTGGTTATTAAAATATCAATAACAAAAGCAACCACCACGGTGAGTATAATGATTTTTCGATTTTGTTTATCAAAAAAATACGCCAAGGCAATAAGTACTAAATAAAAAATTATTAAAAAAGTTACCCAGACAATATGAGCGGTAATTTGATTTATAAAATTACCTACTTGTAAGTGATTGAAAAATTCAACGATTCTAAAATCCATAATTTATTTTCTATCCTTAACTAACATTATAACTCAAAATCAAAAAGTGCACA
>JAMDBS010000005.1 GCA_023487325.1 Patescibacteria group bacterium | reverse complement strand
AAAATGATTCAAAAGCTATCAAACGCGAATTTGCTAAAACCGAAAAAATATCTGTTGACTATGCTGTAGCGGAAAGAATGAATCCTAAAGATGTTTTAATTATCAAGGGTGAATTCGGTTGGTCAGATATAGGTTCATGGAATATGCTTTATGACCAGTTGATTAATAAAACAGATAGTGATAATAATTTAATTAAAGCCAATTTAGTCCATAAAGATAGTAAAAATTGTCTAGTTTACGGCCCGAAGAAAAAATTAATTGCTATTGCCGGTTTAGATAATGTTGTAGTTGTTGATACGGAAAAATCATTGCTAGTTTGTAATAAAGACAAAGCACATTTAGTCAAAAAAATAGTCGAGATATTAAAAGAAGAAGGACGAGAAGAATATTTATAAAGGAAGAATATGCAAAAAAAAGTCTGGATAACTTTTATTTTTATTATTATCCTTACAATCTTAGCTAGTTTGATTGTTTGGCCAAAAGGACCAAATTTAAAAATTGGCAATTGGACTAAAGAAATTAAAATTCACGAAGGCCTAAATCTGCAAGGCGGAACGCATTTGGTTTATGAATTAGATCTATCTAAAGTCGATAATAAAGATAAGGACTCAGCCGTCCAATCAGTTATTAATGTAATCGATCGCCGGATTAATGCCCTGGGTGTTAGTGAACCAGTAATACAAAGCGCTAAAGTTGGCAATCAAAGAACTGTAATCGTAGAATTACCAGGCATTTCCGATATTGACCAAGCTATTAATTTAATTGGAAAAACTGCTCAGTTAAGCTTTTGGGAACAAGCTGGAGCATCTAGCTCGGTTTCGGAAAATAATCTTTCCTCTTGGCAATCAACAGAGCTAACTGGAGCTCATTTAAAAAGAGCTGATGTGCAATTTGATCAACAAACTAGCGATCCGCAAGTTGCTATCCAGTTTGACAGCGAAGGTGCAAAAATGTTTGCGGATATTACCAAAAAAAACTTGCAAAAGCCCGTCGCAATAGTATTAGATAACGAAATGATTTCTGCACCCACAGTTCAATCTGTTATCGAAGATGGGAAGGCTGTAATTTCTGGTAAATTTACTGTTGCAGAAGCTAGGAAGCTAGCAATTGAACTGAACGCCGGCGCTCTACCAGTGCCAATAAAAATTATTGAACAGAGCAACGTCGGCCCAACCTTAGGCCAAGAATCAGTAAAAACTTCATTAGTGGCTGGCTTAATTGGTCTTTTTCTAGTTGCATTATTTATGATTATTTTATATCGATTTTGGGGTTTTTTGGCAGTTTGTGCCTTAATTATTTATACGCTCATATCTGTCTCGTTATTTAAACTTATACCGATCACCCTTACTCTTGCTGGCATTACCGGCTTTATCCTCTCTATCGGCATGGCAGTTGACGCAAATATTTTAATTTTTGCGCGCATGAAAGAAGAGCAAAAAAATAAAAAACCAATGAGCGCGGTAATCGAAGATGGTTTTAACCGCGCCTGGCCGTCTATTAGAGATTCAAACGTTTCCTCGCTTATCACCTGCGTAATTCTATACTTTACAACCGCCGGTACAGTCCGAGGTTTTGCCTTGACGCTGGCAATTGGTATTTTAGTGTCTATGTTTACAGCAATTACCGTAACGCGCACTTTTTTAAGATTAGCGCTAAAGAAGAGAGTTAGATAATTACCCGTTGCCAGTTTCCAAAGACTTGACTGGTCACTGGAAACTAGACAGTGGTCACAATTTACAGGAGAAAAAATATGCAATTAATGGGAAAAATGAAAAAATGGTGGTTTATAATTTCAGGAATTCTTATTATTCCTGGCATTGTTTCCTTAGCTATCTGGGGATTGAAGTTAGGCATTGATTTTAAAGGTGGAACATTATTAGAGATATCCTTTGATAATCAAAATAAGGTAGAGGCGCAACAAGTTAAAGAAGCTCTTTCGCAATTGAATTTGAGTGATTTAGTTGTACAAAATACAGGAACAAAACAGATTTTGATTCGTACCGAACCACTCGATAAAGACTCGGAGCAAAAATTAAAGAGCATTTTGAATGAAAAAATAGGGGAGAGCAGAGAATTAAGGCTGGAAACCGTTGGGCCCACTATTTCCAAAGATCTAACTAATAAAGCAATTATCGCTATTATTTTAGCTTCCGTAGCAATTGTATTGTATATTGCATATGCATTCAGAAAAGTGCCAAAACCTGCCAACTCATGGCGTTTTGGTGTTTGTTCGGTTTTAGCTCTAATTCATGATTTGCTGGTAGTAATTGGGATTTATTCTATTTTGGGACATTTTTTTGGCTTTGAAGTTGACGCCCTATTTCTTACTGCGCTTCTTACGGTGATGGGCTTTTCGGTTCATGACACTATCGTTGTTTTCGATCGAATTAGAGAAAACTTGCAAAAATTTCCTTCACAAGACTTCGAAACAACTGTTAATAATAGCGTGGCTCAAACCCTTGCGCGGTCTTTAAATACTTCACTGACGCTTATTTTAGTGCTTTTTGCGATGGCATTTTTAGGCGGCGAAACTATTAGACATTTTATTATCACACTTTTAATTGGCGTAACCGTGGGTACTTATTCGTCAATCTTTAATGCAGCGCCGTTATTAGTAGTTTGGCAAAATTGGGCACAAAAACGCCAAAATAAACAAAACTAGTCAATCGTTTTGATAAAAATAAAGTTGAATGGTATAATTTAACGTTTTAATAAATATCGTTGTTTAAAACGCATTTTAAAGCCTTCGAACCTGTTGAAATAGTCCCTAGACGCTAGATTTTAGATGAAAGGAGTTTACATATGTGGTTTGCATTAATTGGACTTATTTTTGGCATCACAATTGGAATTTTTGCTCCGCTCTCAATTCCTTTAGAATTTGCCCGCTACACGGCGGTCGGGATTTTAGGCATCTTGGACTCCTTGCTTGGCGCTATTCGTGCTGATTTACAAGGAAAATATGATTCGGCTATTTTCATTTCTGGATTGATATTTAATATGGTGCTGGCGATTGGAATTACATATTTGGGCGATAGATTAGGGCTAGATTTGTATTTAGCAGTATTGGTAGTATTTACGTTAAGAATATTTAGTAATATTGCTACAATACGTTATTCATTCATAGGCCGTTTTATTGGCCACAAACGCGCCCAAGAAGAAATTAAGAAAGAAGAGTAGGAAAATTCGCACAAGATACATTGTGCGACACTATTAATTTTGTTCTATTTGGTTATTAGACAGCTCTCCCCTTGTTAAATACGCAAAATTTTATACTCAGAAATTAACCTCTATTTCATTGCTTATAAAAAATCGGCTACTCTCTCGCCGATTTTTCAGTATCTACTATTTGTAATTTAACTTTTGATTTTTAATATTTGTTTTAATTTATCTCTACGCTCTCCCCCGCTTTTATTTTTTGCGAGTCGGAAATATCCTTCTTATCAGCAGGTTTAATTTGCACTTTGCTATGAACGGTTTTTTTAGCCACTCTTTCGAGTTCATCGCTAGTAATTAGACTGCTGGGGTTTTTCTTTGTTTCTTGTTTTGTGTCAACGGGGAGCTTTATGCCTTCGTGAGAAAAATTTTTGCTGGAAAAAATATACCATTTGTGGTCCTTTTTATCTGTAAAAATACGATAGTCATTGTTCGATGTTACTGATTTATAGCTGTTAGGCGCCTTGCTACCTTCTTTTTCTTTTGCTTCCATCGAATCTTGGGCCCATTGTTGAATTTTGTTCTCAACACCTTCTCTTTTTTGGGCAAATTTTTCTCTAGATGACTGGATAATCTTATCGCGATTTTCTTTTTGTCCTGCAACAGGCTCAACTGGCGGTAAAGTAGTAGCCGAATAAGCTGGACGAGTTACCCCGTCAATAGCCATTTTTAAATAAATATGGTAATTATCTAAATTGACTAAATCGTTGGCTGTAAAAACTGGTTCAACCTCGCGAACCAAGAAGTTTGCGTCTTGCGCACCGACTCGAAAGCAAACCATTGTGCCTACGTTACCAAAGACCGCATTAGAAACAACCTCTGGTATTTGCGCAATGTATTGGTTGGTTAGGGTTAGATTCAAACGGTATTTACGCGCTTCGGATAAGATAACGGCGAAAGAATCAGTTACAAAGTTTTGAAATTCATCAACGTAAAGATAAAAATCTAGTCTTTTATCTTCAGGAATAATAGCGCGACGCATTGCCGAAAGCTGAATCTTGGTAATTAACATTGAACCTAATAATGCGCTATTATCTTCCCCTATCCGACCAATCGAAAGATCAATAAGCAGTATTTTCCCCTTATTCATTATATCTTCCATATTTATTGTTGATTTGGCTTGCCCGACAATATTTCTTATTGTACTGGAAGAAAGAAATTGACCAACTTTATTTTGAATCGGCGCGATTGCCTCGGTTCGAAATTTTGGATCATATTTTTCGAATTCATTGACAAAAAAGTCTTTAATCACTGGATCCTTTACTGATGCCACAACTTTTTTACGATATTCTTTTTCAGTTAAAACTTTCATAATATCAAGTAAAGTTGAATTAGGATAATCGAGTAAAGCCAGGATTGTATTGCGTAAAATATATTCTAGCCGCGGTCCCCATGATTCGCCAAATATTTTCTTAAAAATTCCTACCACACCAGAAGCGACAATGTTTTTTAAATCCGGATCAACTGATTCTAATAGATTAAAGCCGATCGGAAAATCTCTGTCAGCAGGATTAAAGTAAATTACGTC
>JAMDBS010000004.1 GCA_023487325.1 Patescibacteria group bacterium | reverse complement strand
ATCGCCACCACCCAAGTAATAGTAATGGTTTCGAGTGCTCAACATAGGCTTCAATCTCTTCGTTTTGTGAGAAGGTAAAAGTAATAACTTCCATAAACGATAAAGCTGGGTTAGCAAACCAGACGATAATAAACGGCAAAATCCCGCGCACAATAAAAACCGCAAACAAAATACCCCAAAATAAAAATATTTTGCGGTATTTATCTGGTAGAGTTTTTAAAACATGTGCATTGATAATAGCATTATCAATGCTACTAATAACTTCAAATAAACAGAGGCCTAAAATAACAATGGCCGATTGTATTAGCATTTTAGTAAGTTACTGGTTCGGGTTTAAAATCACCTTTCTTACATTTGCCCAGTGCAAATTGCCAAGCATCACATTCGCTGCCGTCTTCGAATATACACACAGTTTTTTGTTGACCATTTTCATCTTCTTTAGTTAAAGCGATATCTCCATCATGATCGCGACAGTAAGCCGTAGCAGTATTACCAACCGTGCCGGCTGGATTATAAACTTTAACCTGGTTTTCTGACAGCTTATCTTTATCGGTTTTGCCAGCTGATCTAAAGCTAATAATTGCAAAGATAATACCAACAATAGCTAGAACGGCAATTAAAGCTAAAATTAATTTTTTTTTCATATAATTTAAATTTGATAAGAACTTGATATTTTTATTATATCATAAAAATAACGGTAAAACAAAACCCGCCGATTGGCGGGTTTAAGATATCATGTTTGATTTAGTGGGCTAGGTTAATTTCACTCAGTAGGACATTCTCAACAAAAATTCCCCGTGGGTATAGTATACGCTCAAGTTCTTTTCTGGCATCAATTTCAACTTCTGCCCTTTTGGTAGTGGCAATTTCTTGTTGATCATACTTAGCAGCAATCATTCTGAGCCGGCTTTGAATTGTTGGACGGATAATCTTTTCTACAAATTTTTCACCGATACTTTGCCAGATTTCCGGAATTTGTTCAGCATCTAAGCGCATTAGAATAGTGCCTTCGATAGCTATTTTTTTGCCATCGTTGGTAGTAGCGGTGATTGGTTGGTCGCCTAAGACCTCGGGCTTGTCAGGATTAAATTTTTTATTAATATTATATTCCAGGGTTTGAGTGTTAAACAACATGGCTTTTTGCCAAAATGGAATCTTAAGATGAAGACCTGGTTTATATATTTTCTTTAATACTCCCCTGCCTAAATCGTAAACACAAGCCACATATCCGGGTGGAACGCGAATAAAAAATCCCTTCAGAACATCATCCATAACGAAAGAGTACATTATTTTATCGATACCTTCTGCCATATTTTTTAAGCTTTTTTAATAGTCTTTTTAGTTTGTTTAAGACTAAATTTAATCATAGCCGTAAACAATGATATTATACTAGAAAATATTAAAGATGTCAAAATGAAAACTGATTTTACGGATGGTAACATAACTAGTAACAAAAAAGAGACGGCCGGAAAGATTACCGCATATGTTACTTCCTTACCGCTCATTTCTTTCCGTCTTTCCCAGTGATCAATCATTATTTCTGCAAATAAATAACCCGCGACAATAGCGGGTAAGAGCATGTTAGATTTACTCATGTCAAATCCCAAGAATATAACATTAATAAAGTCTGGCCGCGGGACATAAGAGTAAAGTAAGTGTAGTTTGGTTTCAGTATTAATTCCGCCAATAAAGACCTGATAAAGCAAAATCAATACCAGTAACTGGACGCCCATTACAATAGCTTTGGCCCACGGGTGGATCTTTTTGCTCTTTAGAAATTTCCTAATCTCTAATTTGCGTTTAACTGGATCGTTAGCAAAATCATGTTCAATTTCGCGTACCTTTTTTTCTAATTCATCGCCAACAATTTTTCCTCTTTCAACTAAGATTGAGAATGGTATCAATATTAAGCGTAAAACAACTGTTAAAATTATTACCGCTACTCCTAAATTATAAGAAGCGTAGTTAGTGTATAGAAAAATTAGAAAATTAAAAAGAGGTACGTAAAGGTAATCGTTCCAAAATAATGATAAAATTTCCATCTAATTTTGTTTAATTATTATCTGACCTTAACCCCACAGCAAAACTCGGGGACCTGGACTCGAACCAGGATTGACGGCTTCAAAGGCCGCTGTCCTACCGTTAGACGATCCCCGAATTCTGATGTGGGGCGGATTTGGTCATTTAATTAATTAGGGTAATTTCAGAAAAATCAGCCAGTGATAATAACCAAGTTTACCTATTCTCAGCCCAATTGTCAATCGTTAAACCTTTAGGTATCGTCTAATCGCAATAATACTACTTATGACATTTAAAAGGGTAACCGATAGGAGTTCTAGTAAGAAAATTTGCCAAAAATTTTGCTGAAACTGTTTTAAAATATCAAATTCTTCAGTTAAAAAGAAACTCTTTAAATGTGGCTGGACAAAATTTAACAACGGGAAAATAGTTACCATGGCTATTAGACAAGCAACTAGACCATAAAAAGCACTTTCAATAATAAAAGGGCTCCGAATCAGCCAGTTAGTAGCGCCGACCAATTTCATGATTGTAATTTCTTCGCGATGGGTATAGATAGCCACTCTAATAGTATTAAAGACAATCAGTAGGGCAATTAGAACAAAAATGCCGGCCGCGATAAAACCAATCCGGTTAATATTTTCAGAAATTTGTTTAATTCGGCTTATGTAGACTTTGTGGTCGTCGAAATTTTTATCTAAAATAAGTGTGCTGTATTTAGAGTTATCCAATACGGATAAAATTTCCGGGTAATCTTTAATATCCTTAGCTTTAACTATTAATGTGGCGCCAAGCGGATTTTGTTCTAATTCTTCAAGTGATTGAATGATTGTTGTTTCGTTTTGGTGTTTTTGTCTGAAATTTTTTAGTGCTTCCTGCTGTGAAATATATTTTATCTCTTTAATTTGTGCCAACGAAGAAAGATATGTCTGTATTTCGAGGACCTGTGGCTCGGTGGTGTCTTGTTTAAAATAGATACTGACGTCAACTTTATCTTGAACTAGCTGAATTGAGGTATCGGCAATAATGTTTAAAATGATCAAAAAATTAACCGAAATAAAAGCTAAAACAATAATAGTAATAGTGACAATTGAAAGCCAGATATTACGCCAGAAATTTTGCCAAGCAAAAATTATTGCTCGATAGAATGAAGCTAGTGCCATATTTTTATAGTATATATTTCCCCACTTTTTGATCCGAAGCCACTTCTCCGTTATCAATAGTAATTACTCTTTTATTTAAATAATTTACTACTTCACGGTTATGGGTAACCAATAAAACAGTAGTGCCAAATTCGTTGATCTTTAAAAGCAAATCAATTATTTCTTGGGTATTAAGCGAGTCAAGATTACCAGTTGGCTCATCGGCTAAAAGTATTTTTGGTCGATGGATTAAAGCTCTGGCAATTGCTACGCGTTGTTGTTCCCCGCCAGAAAGTTGTATGGGGTAACGACATTCTTTACCAGCTAACCCGACAATCTTTAAAACCTGAGGAACTACTTCAGCAATCCGTGATCGTGAAGCGCCACAAACCTGCAAGGCATAAGCGATATTTTCAAAAACAGTTTTTTTGGCCAGTAGTTTAAAATCCTGAAAAACTACACCAATTTGTCGGCGTAGAATAGGTATTTCGCTAGAACGAATATCAGTAATATCCCAACCGCCGACAATAATCCTACCCTTGGTTGGTTTTTCCTCGGCAATTAAAATTTTAACCAAAGTAGTCTTACCGGTACCACTTCGGCCAACGATAGAGACAAATTCTTTTGGTTTTATATGAAGATTAACATTTTTTAGGGCAACGGTATCTGGCGGATAAAATTTTGAAATATTTTTGAAAATTATCATCTTTTTATTTGCATTTTAGGCCTTTTCTTATTTTTATTTTTCCTTTATACTACAAAAGTAGGATTTGTCTTTTCTTGTTTGTGCGGGTGTCGTATAACGGCTATTATATTAGCTTCCCAAGCTAAGGACGGCGGTTCGACTCCGCTCACCCGCTTGGGCAAGAATAGATATATTATTATGCCAACGTAGCTCAGCTGGTAGAGCAACGCTTTCGTAAAGCGGAGGTCGACGGTTCAATCCCGTCCGTTGGCTTTTTTTAAATCCTGACTAATTTCCAAATCTTTGCGCCTTGTTTAATTTCTTCTAAGTAGCTATCTAAATCTTTAGTTCTGATTAGTATTTGTCTGGCTCTGATTTGAGAAACATTACCCTCGTCATCGTTTAATTTTTCCTCTACCTTTAATATATGGTAGCCAAATTGAGTCTTAACTAAATCGGTAATTTCCCCCGGCTCTAATTTAGATGTTGCTTGCTCAAATTCTGGCAAAATTTGGTCAACTTTAAAGTAACCCATATCGCCGCCTTGTAGTGCAGTGACGTCTTCGCTGTATTTTTTTGCTAATTCGGCAAATTGGTCTTTGTTCTCTTTTACTTCTACTAGAATTTCCTCGGCTCTAATTCGAGCACCTTGATTAATTCTATCGTCTAAGGTTATGGCGATCTTTAATTTATTTTTTAAAATTAGTGGTTGTAGTATTTCTTTTTGAAAATTTTCTAAACTCCAGCCATAGAGTTCTTTAAGTTGCTGATCCAATGCTTCTTTTCCGCCAATTTCTTTAGCAATATTTTCGGTTTGTTTATTTATTTCATCCTGTGAAACAGAAATAGCATAGTTTGTTGCTAGTTGATTTAGCAGTTCGTTGTTAATCATCCTGGTAAGTATAGATCGGAAGA
>JAMDBS010000109.1 GCA_023487325.1 Patescibacteria group bacterium | reverse complement strand
GTTGATGCCGGTCCTTCACAGAAAAGAAGATTCATTGGGTCGCGCGGACGAGCCAGCCAGTTTATGAAACAAACTAGCCACATAAATTTAATATTGGAAAGTGACGAAGAAAAAGTTAAAAAAACAAAAACTAAAACTAAGGTTAATAAAAAGAAGTAATTTGGAGATTTCATGGGTCAAAAAGTAAATCCAATCAGTTTCAGAATGGGAGTGGAAAAGGATTGGTCATCAAAATGGTTCGACACTAGAAACTTTAGCAAATTTTTGCTGGAAGATATTTATATCCGTGAAGAAATAGAAAAAAAACTAACTAGAAATGCTTCAATAAAAAGGATTGAAATTAAAAGAGATGCCCGTGAAGTAGTGGTAATAATTTATACCTCAAAACCAGGTATGATTATCGGCAGATCCGGCCAAGGCATCAATGATTTAGCTAAATTCTTAGAATCAAAGGTAGCCAAACACCGACAAGTTTTAAAACCATGGGAAAAATCTCTTGATTTAAAAAATATCAACAAAAAAATTAAGATAGAAATTGTGGAAGTAAACAATCCCGAACTGTGCGCAAGATTAATGGCACAAAATATAGCTTCCCAATTGGAAAAGAGGATTGCCTTTAGACGAGCTGCCAAGCAAGCCATGACCAGAATCATGCAAAATCGTCAGGCTTTGGGAGTAAAAGTGGTGGTGGCAGGCAGACTTGGCGGCGCCGAAATCGCCAGAACTGAAAGATTTTCTGAAGGCTCGATACCTTTAAATACCATTAAATCCAATGTTGATTATGCCTTAGAGACTGCTTATACCACCTATGGCACCATTGGAGTAAAAGTCTGGATCTGTCAAAAAGAAATTGCAAAAAATTCTCAATCAGTTAAAAATTTCAAGAAGGTTTAAATATGTTAATGCCTAAAAAATTAGCCCACAGAAAACAAGGTCGCGGAAGAATGAAAGGCTTATCTTATAGAGGCAGCCAAATTAATTTTGGCAAATTTGCCCTGAAAGCTTTGGAATGCGGTTGGATCACTGCCAGACAAATAGAAGCTTCCAGACGCGCCATGACCAGATGCATCAAGCGCGGCGGCGAGATTTGGATTAGAATGTTTCCTGACAAACCCGTCACCACTCAACCGCCAGAAACAGGTCTGGGCGGCGGCAAAGGCACTTTGGACCATTTTGTGGCCGTCATTAAACCAGGCAAAATATTATTTGAAATGGATGGTGTTTCCTTTGAAGTAGCTCATGAGGCATTAAGTTTAGCAGCCAGTAAGCTGCCGATTAAAACAAAGATTATAACTAAGGAATAAAATGAAGGCCAAAGATCAATTAAAACAATTAAGAGGTAGTAGCGTCAAAAACTTAATTAGTGATCTTAAAAAGCATCACGACAAGTTGAGATTGATTTATTTTAATGTTAAATTTAGAAAACAAAAAAATAATAAAGAGGCCAAAGCCATAAAAAGACAAATTGCCAGAATCTGGACCATTATTAACGAAAAAACTTATTTAGAGGCTGAAACAAAGCTTGGCAAGTCGGAAAAAGGAGTAAGTCATGAGTAAAATTTTAACTAGCAGAGTAGTCAGCGCTAAATGCCCAAAAACTGTTGTTGTTTCAGTAGAAAGATACAAAAAACATCCGCTTTATGAAAAAAAATACAAGGTGAGCAAAAAATATATTGTTGATGATCCAAAAAATTTGTATAAAGTTGGCGATTTACTGACAATTGCACCGACTAAACCATTGAGCAAACACAAGTGCTGGCGCGTAGTAAAAAAGATTGGATAATTTATGATAAAACCATTTACCAGATTAAATGTAGCTGACAACACCGGCGCCAAAATCGCCATGTGTATTCGTGTGCCTCGATGCGGTAAACATCAAGTCGCCCGTATCGGCGATCTTATCCATGTCACCATCAAGCAAGCGTTGCCCAATGGTACTGTTAAAAAAAAGCAAGTGGCTAAAGCTGTAATAGTTAGGCAACATGCGCCTTGGCAGAGAGCCGATGGCACCAGCATAAAGTTTGATGACAATGCTTTAGTGATTGTCAACCCCGACAAGAGTCCTGTCGGCACCAGAATTTTAGGTCCTGTTGCTCGGGAAATTAAAACAAAAGGCTACAGCAAAATCGCTTCATTAGCCCCTGAAATATTATAGGAATAGTATGAATATTCGTAAAAATGATCAAGTAATAGTTTTAAAAGGTAAAGATCGCGGCAAAACCGGAAAAGTTGAAAAAGTTTTTCCAAAAGACGGTTTAGCTGTGGTTAATGGTGTAAATATTTGCAAAAAACACCTTAAATCCAGTCAAAAAAATCCTCATGGCGGTATTTTGGATTTTAATGCACCGCTTAAAATTTCCAATCTTATGATTATTTGTCCGCGTTGCAATAAAGCTACCAGAATCAAAAAACAAATAGCCGCCAACAGTAAATTAAGATTATGTAAAAAATGCCAAGAAAGCTTGGACAGCAAATTGGATAACAAATAGGTATCCTATGAAATTAAAAGATATTTATCAAAAAGAAGTAAGCAAAAAATTTATTCAAGAATACGGATATAAAAATATTCACCAAATCCCGAAAATCATTAAGGTTAGTGTTAATATTGGCGTAGGTAAAAATTCAGCTGGCAACCCAAAATACACCAAATCAATCGCCAGCGAGCTTGCCAATATTACTGGCCAAAAACCAACTATTAGAAAAGCCAAGAAGGCTATTTCTGGTTTCAAGTTAAAAATAGGGCAAGAAGTTGGTGTGGCTGTCACTTTAAGAGGCAAGAAAATGTATGATTTTCTTGATAGAATTATCAATTTAGTACTGCCTCGCATCAGAGACTTTAGAGGATTAAGCAATAATGCATTTGATAAAAACGGCAACTACACGATTAGCTTTAAAGAACAATATACTTTTCCAGAAATTAATTACGACCAAATCGAATACATGCACGGATTGCAAGTGACTATCGTCACTACGGCAAAAAACCAAGATGAAGGAAAGAAATTATTGCAAGCTTTACATCTTCCTTTAGAAAAAAAGGAGAAATAATGGCTAAAAAAAGCATGGTCTTAAAATCACTGAAAAAGCCTAAATATTCAACCAGAATAATCAGACGCTGTGGCTTATGCGGTCGCCCAAAAGGCTATATGAGAAAATATGGCATTTGCAGAATTTGTTTTAGATCGCATGCCTCAAAAGGCAATATCCCAGGAGTAACCAAAGCTTCATGGTAAGTATTTAAGAAAGGAATTTTATTATGCAGAGCGATTCGATTGCCGACATGATATCAACCATCAAAAATGGTATCAGATGTAATTTCAAATCAGTAGAGACGCCAAAAGCAAATCTTAAGTTGGCAATTTTGAAGGTGCTTAAACAAAATGGCTATATTTTGGGATATGATGTGGAGAAAGGTAAATTGCAGGAGAAGATCAAGATTAATCTTAAATATGTAAATTCCCAGCCATCAATTAATGAATTTAAAAAAATATCTACACCTGGCCGAAGATTTTACCGGGGATATTCAAAAATACCTAAATCACTCAACGGCATGGGTTCGTATATATTATCAACAACACAAGGTGTGATGAGCGACCGCGAAGCCAGAGCCAAACATCTTGGTGGCGAAATTATTTGTGAAATAAATTAACGGAGTAGTATGTCTAGAGTTGGAAAACAAATTATTAATATTCCCGCAAATACTCAGGTTGAAATTATTAATCACCTGGTTAAGGTAAAAGGCCCAAAAGGTGAATTAGAGCTTGCCACTCACTCCAATATTAGGGTTATAAAAAAAGATAGTAATATTATTGTAGAAAAAGTAGGCAACAGCAAGCTGTCTAGGTCTTTGCACGGATTGACCAATCGCCTAATCAACAACATGCTGATTGGCGTCAACCAAGAATTTACCAAAAAGCTGGATTATAAAGGTGTCGGCTATAGAATTTCAGTTGTCGGCGAGAAATTGGTTTTAAATGTTGGTTATTCTCATCCAGTTGAGATTATTCCTCCAAAAGGCATTAAATTTAAAGTTGTAAAGAATGTAATTGAGGTCACAGGCATAGACAAATGTTTAGTCGGTCAAGTGGCCGCGCAAGTCCGCCAAGTTAGACCGCCAGAACCTTATAAGGGCAAAGGCATAAAATATATTGATGAACAAATTAAACGTAAGCCTGGTAAGGCTGCTAAAGCAGCTGGACCCGCTGGCGGAGCTTAATGCGGAGAATTTATGATGAAAGATAGAGCCAGAAAAAACAGGGCAAAACTTAATAAAAATTTACCCAAATTGTCTGTTTTTAGAAGCAATAAATATATTTATGCTCAGGTGATAGAATCTAATGCCGGCAAGGTTTTATGTGTCGCCAACGATACCAAACTCACTAAACAGACTAAAACCAAAAAAGCTTTTAGCGTTGGAGAAGAAATTGGCAAGCTTGCCGTCCAAAAAGGCATTAAAAAAATTGTTTTTGATAGGGGAGCATATAAATATCACGGCCGAGTCAAGGGACTGGCAGAAGGCGCAAGAAAAGGCGGTTTACAATTTTAATTGTGAAAGGTAAAAATGAATAAAGAGAACAATGGATTTACAGAAAAAATAATTTCAATTGACCGCGTTAGCCGTACTGTTAAAGGCGGTAAAAGAATGAGATTTAGAGTTTTAGTAGTGATTGGAGACAAAAAGGGCTCTGTCGGTATGGGTTTAGGTAAAGCCAACGAAGTTGCTTTAGCTGTCAATAAAGCCACCAATCAAGCTAGAAAGCATCTGATTAAAGTTAATATCGTCAACGAAACAATCTCTCATGAAATAACCACGCGATA
>JAMDBS010000163.1 GCA_023487325.1 Patescibacteria group bacterium | reverse complement strand
ATTTTTATAAATACGCTCCTTATAAAGATATGTCAAAAAGCGAGTTAAGGGGTGCAATTAAGTATAAAAATCTATCGGATCTGAGGGCAAAAATTTTAGCTTTAAAGCCAGAAATTATACAAGGAGCTGAACCTTATGGTTCAAAAAATATGTTTTTGTTAAGCATCCTTGCCTATTCAATATCAAAAAAATTAAATATCCCTTTAATTTTTCCTTGTTGGGAAAATAGACCGCTTAATAAAAAATATTATGGAATAAAAAGAATATTGGCCCAGCTTTTAATGAAAAAATACGTTAAACGCGCCAGTTTAATTTTTTATCTTAACGAAGGGGCAAAAAGAAATTTAATTTCTGCTGGAGCTGACAAAACCAAAATAATTAAATTTTTATGGGGTACGTGGGGAGTGGACATCGATTTGTTTAAACCAAAACTTCAATTTCAAAACTCAAAGCTTAAAACTAAAGACGCGACTATTGTTTTCGGCGGTAGGCTGGACGAAGAAAAGGGTATAAGATATGCTCTTTATGCTTTCAATCATTTGCAAAAACAAATTAAAAACAGCAGATTAATTTTGATCGGCGGCGGCAGTTTGGAAAATTGGGCTAGGGATTATGTAAAAAACAATAAATTAGTTGACAAGGTCATTTTTACAGGTCAGATTAAAACGAAAGATTTACCAGAATATTTTAATCAAGCGCAAATATTTAGCTGTTTATCTTTGGCCTTGCCTTGGTGGGAAGAACAAGTTGGGATGATAAATTTGCAAGCAATGAGCTGTGGTTTACCGATAGTGGCAACGGCATCTGGTGCCATTCCGGAATATGTACCAAATGGACAAGTGGGTATTTTAGTACCAGAAAAAAATCAACTAAAGGTTTTTGAGGCATGGAAAAAAATTTTGCAAAATGATAATCTGCGGTTAAAATTGAGTTTAGAAGCAAGAAAATATGTTATAAAAAATTATAATGCCAAAGATAATATTAAAAAAGCACAAAAAATAATTCTGGCTTTATTAAATGATAAATAACAAAAAATTTTTCAATTTATTATTAATTACAATAATTTTAATATCGTTGGCAATTTTGTCGATATCATTATATGGTTTATTAGGATTGGTGGCAATTTTATGTCTTATTGCCCTATCGATTTTTGTAATCTTAACTATTAATAATCCCTTTTGGGGATTTTCCTTGCTGGTATTTTTTCTTCCCTTTGAAAGGATACCAAGCATTGATATTGGTCTTTTTACTTTAAAAATAAATCAAGTTTTGGCTTTCGGCGTTTTAATCGCATGGTTTTTAGCTATTATTATTCAAAGAAAAAAGATTCGACCCAATCCTTTAATCTGGCCGATTTTTGGATTTTTACTCGTTTCTTTTGTTTCAATTCTTTTTGCCGGTAATCTTCAAAGAGCAATAGAAGTCTTTGGGTTCGAGTTATTTATGATCCTAGTTAGTACCGTAACGATTAATTTAATTACCACAAAGTTTAATCTGGAAAAAATTATTTCCATAATTTTTTGGTCTGGGTTAGTTGTCTGTTTATTTGCCATTTATCAGTTTTTTGGTGATTTGGTTGGCTTGCCGCAGGCATTAACCGGCTTAAAAGAAGGGTACACTAGCGCAGTTTTTGGTTTTCCTAGGGTGCAAGCTTTTTCTAATGAACCTCTTTATTTGGCTAATTTTCTCTTTATCCCATTAGGCATAGCAGTAGCTTTTTATTTCCTAAAAACAGGGTTAATTAAACGTTCTAATTTATTTTGGTTTATAGCTTTTATGGTTTTGATTTTTATTCTCACGATTTCAAGAGGCGCTTATTTGGGTTTAGCGGCAATGGTAATTTTCTATCTAATCCTTTTACCCAAGAGGATTCTATCGTTAAGAAATATTGTAACGATTGCTTCGGTTATTTTAATTGCTGCAATTGGTGTATATATTTTTCTATCCAAGGCCAATCCCCAAGCTTACGATGAATTTATAAAACACGTAACTGTTACTGATATTCAAGAAGGGGAGTCTGTTCAGGGTCGGCTGCAAAGCTATGCGCAGGCTATTAAATTCTGGGAAGAAAGCCCGGTTATAGGCGTTGGTATCGGAAATTATGGACCAAAAGTTAAAGATTATCCACCTGCCGATCAAGTTGAGGGTTGGGATATTGTAAATAACGAATATTTAGAAATATTAGCCGAACGCGGGACGTTGGGTATAATATTCTTTAGCCTGATTATTTTAGTAGTATTTATCCGTTCAATCAAAGCTTATTTAGCTACTAAAGATATTTATTTAAAAGCAACAATCTTAGGTCTTAATTCGGCTTTCGTAGCTATTTTAGTACAATATAATTTCTTTTCTACTCTTTACATTATGCATTTCTGGGTTTTGATTGGACTAATAATTGCCGCGCAAAATATAGCTTTAAATTCAAAAATAATAGAAAATGAATCATGATATATTTTATTGCTTTAATTTGTTTTTCATTGCCCAGTTATCTTGTTAGGTTCTCTATTTTTGGTATCCCGACTACTTTATTGGAAATTTTGATCTATATTGCAGCAATCATAACTTTAATCTTAAAACTCAAATGTCAAAGCTCAAAATTATATCTTAAAACTCAAAACTATTTACTCCCTGTTTTTCTATTTCTCATCACGGGTATAGTTTCAATATTTATATCGCCTGATAAAAAGGAAGCATTAGGGGTCTTCAAGGCTTATATTTTTGATCCAATATTGCTTTATTTAATAATTCTCGCTAGCGTTAAAAAGAAAAAAGATTTCGGTTTAATAATCAATGCCCTTATCGTTAGCGGTATAGTAGTTGCTTTTCATGCTATTTGGCAGAAAATTTCTGGTAATGCAGCGGCAGATGGTAGGGTAGTAGGGATTTTTGGCTATTCACCAAATTATCTTGCCTTATTTTTAAGCCCTTTAACGGTATTGACTTTTAGTCAAACCATATTTGACCGAAAAAAAATATGGTTATATGCCATCTCGTCGGTGATCATGTTTTTGGCTATCTGCCTTTCTGGTTCGAGAGCGGGAATAATCGTTGTTTTAGCCGGGATTTTAGCGTTATTTATAATTAAGTACTGGCCAATTATAAAAACCCAAAAATTGTTTATTTTACTATTTTATATCCTTATAGCCTTATTACTTTTTGGCGGCTGGCAAATTGTTAAACCCAATTGGCAGGCAAGCGCGGATGCCGGCAGAATCTCTTCTTCAAATAATATACGTTGGGAAATTTGGAAAACTACTGCCGAAGACGTTCTCATAAAAAATAACAAATGGATTTTAGGCGTTGGACTTGGTAATTATCAAAATTATTTTACTAATCTTACCAGGGATAGAGTTAATTACCCCGAATGGATTTCTCCAATGGCGCTGACCCCGCATAACATATTTTTGACTATCTGGGTGAATATGGGTTTATTGGGGCTAATTTCATTCATTTGGATATTAATTAACTTTTTTAAAGCTATGAGCTATAAGCCATATGTCATAAGTAACGGCCAGCTTAAGACTTATAGCTTAATGCTTATGGCTACAATGATCGCTATCATTATTCAAGGATTCGTTGATAGTCCTTATTGGAAAAATGACCTTGCTATAATGTTTTGGATTTTTATAGCTTTATCGGTAATAATTTCTTCAAATATTTTTTATGAAAACCACGAGTAGTTTGTCAATATTTTTCCCTGCTTATAATGAAGAAAAAAATATCCAACAAGCGGTTTTTGGCGCACTGAAGGTAGCGGAGAATATTACTGATGATTTTGAAATTATCGTTGTTGACGATGGCAGTAAAGATAAAACGGGCGAAATAATCGACAATTTAGCCAAAAAATATCCCCGGGTTAAACCTATTCATCAGAAAAATCAAGGTTACGGCGGCGCCGTTTGGACAGGTATCAAAAATTCAACGAAAGATTTAATTTTCTTTACTGACGCAGATTTACAATTCAATATCGCTGAATTGACCAAATTTATTCCGTACACAGATAACTACGAGGCAGTATTTGGTTATCGCAATCCCAGGCGTGATACTTTTTTGCGCCTAGTTAATGCTTGGGGTTGGAAAGCGCTTAACAGAATATTTTTAGGCATAACAACTAAAGATATAGATTGTGCTTTCAAGTTATTTAAACGGGATATTTTTCAAAAAATAAAAAAAATACAATCACGGGGGGCAATGTTTTCGGCCGAATTAATTTATAAAATGCAGCAAAATAATTTTAGAATAAAAGAATTACCAGTGAGCCATTACCCTCGAATTGCCGGAAATCCAACTGGCGCCAAGCCCTCAGTTATTTTAAGGGCTTTAAAAGAATTTCGGAGGGTTTATAAAAGTAAATAAATTTTTTCAAAAAATAAATCGAAATAACAAAATACAATTATTTATTGGAGGGACTTTATTAATTATATTTGCCGTACTTCTAGTATCTGGAGCCAAAAATGATTCTATAACTACTGACGAACCGGTTCATGTAGCATCTGGTTATCTGTATTCATTTGGCGATCAGCGTTTTAATAAAGAACACCCGCCATTAATCAATTATATTAATGGATGGATGATTAGAATTTTTGCTCATCCAAATCAGCCAAAAGGTAATGAAATAGAACAGTATAAGTTCGGTGAAGATTTTTTATATAAATCTGGTAATAATGCCCAACAAATTGTATTTGTGGTAAGAATCCAAAATATTATTTTGACTTTGCTGCTCGCTATAATAATCTTTGTATGGGCTAAAGAACTTTGGGGATTTTGGGGTGGATTAATATCATTAACCCTCTTGATATTTTGTCCAAATATTTTAGCTCATGGACGGCTTGCCACAACTGATATTGGATCAGTTTTTTATTTTGTGCT
>JAMDBS010000100.1 GCA_023487325.1 Patescibacteria group bacterium | reverse complement strand
ACTCCTAAGAGCGCAAATAATGACGCTAATAATGTCGAAGTTATAAATTCTCAGGATCTTCTGCCGCAAACTCAATCTAAACAAGAAGAGAACAATACCGACTGATCCATTAAAGTTGGTTTTATTTTTAATTTTTCGCGTTTTAACAGATTATTTTTTAGAGTCTGCCAAGAAAAATTTTTGTCTAACGGCTCAGGCCCAAACTTTTCAGTTTCATTTTTTAATTCTCTGCTATTAACTATCTTTATCCAGCCAAACTGGCGCATATCATTATAAAATAATTTGGCGCCATCGGATAAACTAAAAATGACGTGGGTAAATTTATTGCTAATATTTTGATGCGAATAAATAATTTGCCCCGACATTTTTAGATGAATTAATAAGTTTTTATCATTTGATAATTTAATAACTAGCATCTTGGCACGGCGATCAATCTCCAATATCTTTTCGCCGATTATATCTTTAACGCTACCAATAAAAAGTTTAGGTTTATTAATTAAGATTTGCTTAATTCTTAATCCTTTAACCTTACTACTTAGTTGTTGCCTAATTGTTTCTACTTCTGGTAATTCCGGCATATGTTCCCTCCACTGACGTTTCGGTCAAATTTAAAACTTCACATTCGGAGTTAGTAACTCCGATTATTTTATTTCGATTTCTTTATCTTTTAGTAAATCGTCGATATTTTGTTGGCTGGCTCTGTTGCCGCCTAAATCTTCAATAGTTGCCGGTCCATTTTGCGGAGAGTTGTCGGTATTGTTCTCTTCTTGTTTAGATTGAGTTTGCGGCAGAAGATCCTGAGAATTTATAACTTCGACATTATTAGCGTCATTATTTGCGCTCTTAGGAGTTTGTTTATTATTTGAAATAGTAAAAATTATTCCCAGAACAACTAAAATAATGATAAGAACAATAGGAATTAAATACTTACCGCGCCCGCCATCGCTACGCTCAGGCGTTGCGGGCGGGTAGCTTTCCTCAGAAGAGTTTTGCTTGTTTAGTGACATTTTTCTCCTTTGGTTTTATACCCAAAACTTTTATTACACCATATACTCCGTCGTAGCCAGCAATTTTAGTCACTCGTCCGGCGCGCATATTATCTATCCCTTCGGCAATTTTAGAATTATATTGCTCGATATTTTCTATCGGCTCATCAAGCAAAATATTAAATTCCGATTTGAATAAATTGACCATTTTTTGATATTCTTCTTGGACTTTAACAGATGATTTACTGGTTCCTAAAGATTCGGCAATTATTTCCTGTAAAGGCACTAGGTGTTTAGAGCCGGGGAAATTTTCGGGAATATAATTTTCCGATCGATCGGCTAATTCTTCAACTCGATGCATGACACCGATTGTTATCGGTCTGTGGCAAACCGGGCACAAGCCCTTATTATTTTTTGAGTCTCTAGGATGCAGGCAAGTATTATTGCATAATCGATGGCCGTCGAAATGATATTTGCCTTCTTCGGGAAAAAATTCGAGAGTAGACGTTAGACGATAGTCGCTAGACACTAGATCGGGTTTTCGAGAAATCTTGATAGCATTGCAGATATTATCGTAGGTAACATCTTTCTCGTTGGTAAATTCAAAAACAGTGGCTTCACGACCTAAATTAACCGGCGAATGGGCATCGGAACAAGAAATTAAGGTAATCGGATCTAATTTTGAAAGTCGCCAGTTCATTTCTGGATCAGAAGAAAGTCCGGTTTCTATTGCGTAGATACGCGGAGTTAAATCCTTAAAACATTCTTGAATTGTATCAAAACCGGATTTGGAACCAAAAATACTAAACCAGGGTGTCCAAGCATGGGCAGGAATAATTAAACAATTCGGGTCTATTTCTAAAATTAATTTCGCCAAATAATAGGCGGAAATTCCTAAAATCGGCCGACCATCGGCATATAAATTCCCCACGCGCGCCAGACGTTCATTAATTTTTCGCACCGTTTCCAGCGAGGGTGCAAAAACCACTATGTGAATTTTGCGAACCTTGCCGTCTTGTGAATAAATACAAGAAATCTCACTGGTTAAAATAAATTTAGTTCCAGGGTTTGCTTTGTTAATATATAACCCGTTGCCCAGCGGTGTTAGTTTATTTTTGAGTTCTAAAAACCAGCCGGGGTGAGTAAAATCACCGGTGCCAATTAGATCTATTCCCTTCCACTTGGCCCATTTGGATATTTCATCAATTACCATGCTCGGCGAAGTAGCACGAGAATATTTACTATGAATATGAAAATCGGCAATTATGCGCATAATAATTATTTTCCTTTCCTTTATTCTAACAATTTAACGCCAAAGAAAAAAGCCCCGCCAAAACAGCGAAGCTTTCAAATGTGATTTTAAAGTAAACGAATTACTTCTTTAGTAAGTCCAACTGCTGCAAGATTTTTGTGGTTAGAAAAACTTCTTCCGCAAGCAGGGGTAACTTGTAAGTACTCGTAAGGATCAATAGTTTCACGATAACCAGGCACAGGCGTCTGCGCCAAAATCTGCTGGATTTTCTCTATAACAGGTATCCACTCTTGAGCAAGATCCAGTCGTAAATCAATATTGTCAGTTTCAATGATAAGCATCTGCCCCGGATATTCAACAACCCATTCCTCGTAATATTCTTTCAGGATTGTTAAGTATTCAGCGGTAACGCCGCCTTCTTGTTCCATTTCACGTTTACGTCCATATATACGGTCCATTGCAGTTTCTATTGAAGACCGAAGATAAACACAAAGTCTTGGATAAGGAAGTTCTTGTACTAAAAAATTAAAATGGTCCTCGTATACCTTTTGGGCAATTGGTGACATTTGCTCTCCACGAACCAATGCTTTAACGAAACGCGAATCTTCATAGATTGAACGGTCTTGAACAATCTTTCTCCTCGCGATAATAATACGCTTATGTTTTCTATAGCGATCAGTTAAAAAAGCATCTTGAGTTAGCAAAGCTATTTCAAACATTCTCGCTTGAACTTGTCGAAAATAGCAAATAGAGTGTGGACTACAGGGATTCTCTTCGAACAATTTTTTCGCTAAAGCAAATTCCTTGATTGTGGCGTAGAATTCGTTTAAACAAGGGTGACCTTCTACTTTTTCTAAATCAACGTCATAGCCGGTCATGTCCTGCCAAATTAAAGCCCAAGTGCTTTTTCCTACTCCGATTATTCCCGAAACAACCAAAAACGGAAAGTCAGCAAACCAAATATTTCCAATCTTAATTGCGTTTTCCAACCAGCTCACCTCTTTCTATAAAAAAATCTCTCATTCCCGGCTCAACATAGCGACATTCTAAATGCTCAAAAAAGCAATACCTGCACATCACTAGGAAATTTTTACGCCCGACAATTACAACTTGTCCATTTTCGATTTTTACGTTAGGACGCAAAGCAGAAAATACTGCATATCTTTTTCCGCAAACACTTTTTTCGTGAGAGCCATGCTTACATTCACATACGGCGAAACTTTCTTCTTTCCTGCCTGCCATTGCCAATATGCTAGCTGTTGGGCCAAAAGGTCTTCCTTGGTGATCAAGAAGTAACCCTTCTACAATTACTGTCTTGTCCAATTCGTGCAATTCTACAACAGTCTTACAAATACTCATATCGAAAAATTGGACTTCACTAATTACAATAATATCTACTTGCCCATCACGCTGAACGTCTTCAACAATGCGAAAAGATTCATTTGGTAAGATTTCTGTTGCCGGAATCTTTTTGTTGCCATCGTAAGAATGAATCCAGCCAAAACCGCTACGAGTATCTGTAGTTGGTTTATAAGCGCTGATTTTGCTCCAACCATATTTTTTAGCCTTTTTGGCCTCTTCTATTGCCCTTTTGGTTTTGCCCGACTTCATTGATCCCCAATATAACTCTATCGCCAAAGATATCTCCTCCTTCTTTTTCCTTGAATTTTTAGAGAGCAAAAATAAAAATGGAGAAAAATAAAATCCCTCCTTTTTACTTCCCTGTTTTCAACTTACTAGAAAACAAAAACCCTGTCAAAACAGGGTTTTTGTGGATAACTATTTTTTTAATTACATTGCGGGAGGGGTATTGTCTTGGGCCGGAGTTTCGGGCGTAGATTGCTCGGGTACTTCTTCGGCAGGCTTTTCCATGGGCTCCTCAGCAGGCATTTGCACTTCTTCGGCAGGTTCTTCGGGCATTTCCGGCGTTGGAGTTGGAGCTGGCGTTTCGGCTGGCTGTTCTACTGGTTGTTCCGGTGTTTCTGAAGCTGGCTGGGCGGGAGGCGTTTGCGGCTGCATCGAAGGTGCAGCATTTTGATCGGCCGGTGGAGTTTGGGTTGCGTCAGCGGCCGGTGTTTGATTTAAATCATCAGGCATTGTCCCTCCTTAATACGTCTTTGTGACGTTAAACTAAAATAGATTTTAGTTTATTTATTTTATGTGTTAATTATAACATAAAAATTTCGCTTTGTCAAAAACTCAGACAATTAGACAATAAGACGCTAGACGATAGCCTAACTATTTTTTGCTTGGATTTTGATAGCTTTGGGCGCTTTTATTTCTAGTTTTGGCATGCTAATAGTTAGAATGCCACTGGAGAATTTGGCTTCAGCTTTTTCTGCCTTAACTCTAGCTGGCAAAATTACGCTACGATAAAAATTGCCATAAGAAATTTCTTTATGATAAAAACCTTTGTCTTTGTCTTCCTTTTCTTCTTTCTTCTCACCTTTTATTGAAACTGACTCGGCAGTAACATTTATATCCACTTCTTCTGATGTAAACCCCGGCAGTTGACATTTTACAAATACAGTATTATTTTTTTCATAAACATCAATAGGCGGGATTAGAGTTGACTTCATTTTAATTGGACTTTCCCAATTTTCATCTTCCCACATTTTATGCTTGAATATAGCGA
>JAMDBS010000110.1 GCA_023487325.1 Patescibacteria group bacterium | reverse complement strand
TAAATCAACCTCAAAACTACTTACTATTATTTTCCATCATTTTTTTTATTTCTTCACGCTCCATTTTTTTTGGCCAAATCAAATTGCCATAAACATCATAGATAGGCACCAACAGAGATTCTTTCCCATGTAGACTTTCTTTTATTGTGGATACGATTGATTCAATTGATTGAGGGTCGGTATTGTATACCATTAGACCAGAAAAAAATCTTGGCGCAATACGGTTTTCCGCTACAAATCCATACTCCGTGTAAACTTTTGGATATCCGTCTTCTGTTATTTTATTTAATTTAACAAATTCATCAAAACGAGGATGTTCTAAAACTTCTTTGCTTCCAGGCAACGAATCACCAAATTGTTCATGCCAAAATTCACAATCATGACCGTCAGACTCATTTACCATAAATTCATGATGGCCCATTTTTACCCCTTTTCCCTTTATTTGTGGGGTTGTTTCATGGAAAGAATCTAACTTGAAAAGTAAACATGCTGCTTTGTATGGTGGACGCGTTATACGTGCCGCGACAATTTGATAATACTCTGAATATAATATTTCTGGTTTTGTACTCGACTCCTTTTTGTGAAGAATATTACCGTCTTTGCTACGCCCTACAATGTTAAAATAAATACTATTCGGTTCGTTCCTTACATATTTAAACCATTTATTCTTATTAATTTCTTCTTTGCCAAACGATGAACCTTTGTTATTGCCCAACAATCCTTCACTAAATAATTTTGACAGGGTTGAATTCAATTTCAATTTATCTTCTTGCTCAGTCTTTTTCCGTGCTTCCCATAGTTCGTCAGAGCTCATGCGAATTTCTTCATTGAACATATTTTTTGGTGGTTTGAATTCATTGGCAAAAAATATCACAGAATAAGCCGTGCCTTTCTTATCAATATCAATAACTTTATCCATGACTGTATCAAATATTTCAGGCGACAGTTCATTGGCTTCATCTTCTTTTAATTCCGGTTTATGCCCTAAAGTAGCATCTATCGATGTAAGAAATTCACTCATATTGTTTTTCTTATTATACTAAGTTGCCAAAAATTATTTGTATTTTGGTGGGCGATGGAGGATTTGAACCTCCGACCTCGTCATTATCAGTGACGCGCTCTTACCAACTGAGCTAATCGCCCTTATTCTTATGATATGGTAGCAAAAAATATATAAAAAATCAACTACAATAATTGTAAATTGAAAATTGTAAATTGAAAATTTATGCGATATCCTGATCCGACAAGGTGATTGTATCACCTTTTTTTATTTCATTTTTAAGTAATCGCTTTGCCAGCAGATTTTCCACTTTGTCTTGAATTACTCTAGCCATGGGCCTGGCGCCCAAAGTTGGGCTGTAGCCTAATTGCGCTAATTTTTTAATGGCTTCGGGGGTGAGATTTAGAGTAATGCCTTTTTCCAACATAGTATTTTGTAATTTGGCCAGCAGAAGCTTGGCAATGGCCAAAATATGTTCTTCTGTTAAAGGCTTGAAACAAACTACTGCATCAAAACGATTAAGCAGTTCTGGTTTAAATAAGCCCTGCTTTTGCAGATAATCCATAATATAAGCCGCCATAGACTCCAACGGCTTGCCAGAACCAAGATATTCGCGTATTTCTTCAGCGCCGGCATTGGAGGTGGCAATAATTAAAACATTGGTAAAATCCAATTTTCTGCCGGTGGTATCGGTAATGGCACCCTCATCAAGCATCTGTAAAAATAAATTTAAAATATTAGGATGAGCTTTCTCCAATTCATCAAACAAAAACACACTGTAAGGATTTTCTCTGATAGCGATAGATAGCAAGCCCTGTTCTTTGCCGCTTTCTGCCCCGATTAGACGATTTAAAGATGAGGCTTCTTGAAATTCACTCATATCAAAACGCAATAAATTTTTAGTTGAACCAAAAAATATCTCTGCCAAAGCTTTGGCAGTCTCGGTTTTACCCACACCAGTCGGCCCGACAAACAAAAATGAACCGAGAGGCTTGTTCTTTTTAGCCAGTCCAGATCGAGCGCGTCTCAAAGCGTCAGCAACTTGGCTGACTGCTTCTTCTTGATCAATAATTCTTTGATGCAGCTCCTGATCCAAACTGATTAATTTTTCCTTTTCTTCACCGGAAGCTTCACCGGCCGGCACTTTGTAACGACTGGTGACAAATTCTTCTACCTCGGCCGTATCAATAATAGTAAATTTTTGACTATTTAATTTAGTAGCCAAAGAATCTGCCAGATTAATGGCTTTTTGCGGAAAAACTTCCTCATGAATAAATCGTTGGCAAAGTTCTAAGATTTTTTTCAAAGCTAGGTAGGTAAAATAAACCTTATTTTTATATTCAATATTTAAAATAGAATCTTCTAAAACAGGCATCATCTCTTCGGCCTTTGGTTCTTCTACTGTAATTTTAGTAAACAAACCTGCCAAATTGGCATTGGACTCAATTTTTTTGTGCCAGCCATCTGGGTTAACAGTGACAATAACTTTGAGTCTAGCGGATTGTAAAAAGGGAATTAAAAATTGGCTGGCATCAATGGTGCCTAATTTACCAATCTCGGGATTAACTATATTATCAAAATTATTGATGTATAAAATAATATTGCCGGCCGCTTCACATTCTCGTAAAATCGCTGAAAATCTTTGCTCCAACTCTCCTCCCTCTTTAGCACCAGATAAAAGCGCCCCGGAATCTAGCTCCACCACATGCTGATATTTTAACTCTGCCAGACTTTGTCCGCGAATTATTTTTTGCGCCAAGGCATTAACAATAGTGCGCTTGCCCACTCCGACTTCACCAATCAAAGCCACATTGTTGTTTGATGACTTGGCCAAAGATTCTTCCATTTGACTCAATATTTCTCGATGCCCCAAAACCACGGCCTGCAATTTAACTTCGGCCAGATAGGCAGAAATATCGCGAGAAAAATAATTTAGCACCGGCGTATAACCCGAAGCCCAATCTTGGCCAATACCCGGCCCAAAATAATCTCTTTGCCAATAATATTTTTTTTCTGAATAATCGCGAATACGCCTATACCAATTGACAATACTCTCCAAATCGAAAAAATTTATCTCGCCATTGTCAAAATAGTTTTTGATAAAATCATCTTTTTTATATAATGCCAGAATTAGATCGCCAAAATCTACCAACTGCGCATTTCTGGCCAGAGCCAGTTCATAAGCCTCATCTAATACTTCCAGTGTTGACGGAGCGTATGTTCCGCTAAGGTTATCATTCGGATGAGCATTTTGATAATCTTCTCTTAATTCTTTGGCTAAATCGTCTCCAAAATACAATCTGGATCTAGCCAATACCTGGCTGGCCAAAGGATTTTTAGCCAAAGCCAAAAATATCTCAATTGGGCTTAAAGATTTGTTTTCGCTCTGTGCAATTATTGAAAAAGCTGAATATAAAATCGCCCCCGCAGTAGACATTTCCAAATAATTGGCTAAATTTACCGTAGTGTCTGGGGAAAGCGGCGCGCGGGTAATGCTTTGATAATGAAAATTAATAAAAATATCTATTACGGCTAAAACCAAAATCAGAGCCAAAACTAAGAGAGACCAGCCAAAATATTGGGCATTAAAACTAAGGTAAATCACTGCCAAAATATATAAAATGATTAGGCCGGCCACAATGTATAAAAAAATCTTCAAAAATTTAAAAAATGGCAAGTTGATAAATTTTTGCGCCTTGGCAGTGCGATAAGTATCCGAGGAGAGAAAATCAAATTTTTTGCTAAAATCTTTCATGGTTTGGATGTAATATTCTGTACGAATCTATTTTTTGCGAATATTGCGAATAATTCGTAAAATTCGTATTAATAAAATTCGCACGGTTTATTTCCTTATTAAATTAAATATCTAATGCCGAAATATAATAAGCCGATAATGATTAAAGGCAAACTAAACCAAATAATCATCAGCAAAATCAATAAAATTATGCTTAAAATGGTGGTAATTATTCCTACAATAATAGTGCAAAGCCTAATAATGAAACCGAAAAAACGCGAGACCAAATTTTCTGCAAAAACCCTGATTTGATCGACAAAACTGGGATTTATTGCCATCAAAATATCCCTTTTCCAAGGGGAAAACAAAGTTCTAAAAAGATATTTGATGGAAAATAGATTCAAATTATATTTGATGGTAGCTATGGAGAATTTAAAAAGATTTTTTGGCGAGACCATGTACCACCAAAATAAAAAACCTGCGTTTTGAGTCAACTCTCCTCCTTTATTAGTGCTATTACTAGTTTATCAAAAAATCGAAAATAAGTCTAACACGATAGACAATTTTAAATTTTTAATTCTTAATTTTTAATCAATTTATAATTTTTAAACATTAATACATTAAAAAATTCAATCCGCCTCGGCTCGTAAGCCGATTCGAGACGGGTAAAAATTTCAAATTAGAAATTAAAAATTACAAAAAAATCCCAATATTGGGATTTTTTTTGAATTTATAGTTTACTTAGAAACGAAATTTTTTCATTTGGATAAAACCGCTACGCCTTACCCTTAAACTTACGAACTGCATCATGCAGAGCATTGTTATTACCAAAGCCTGCATAGGATTTGTTAACGCTATCCACGCCGCGCTGTTTTGCTAAATACAAAATAATCTTCCGATTTAACGATCTCTCTTGATCCGCTAAATTTTCTTTGGCTTCTTTAAGTTTTGCATATTCGATTAGCAAGGCTTTTTCTTGCGGATCCTTAATTTCTTTTTCAATAGATTTTATTTCATTTTGTATAACTTGATGATTCCAATCGACGCATCGTTTAAGTATATCTTCTTCACTCATTTTATCTTGTTCAGTATTAAGGCCGGTCTTCTTACTTGTTGGATAGTTCATACCACTAAGAGAGCATTTCTCACGCATAACATCATCAACCTCTGCGATACCGAAGCCAAAAATAT
>JAMDBS010000066.1 GCA_023487325.1 Patescibacteria group bacterium | reverse complement strand
CTCAAGAATAAATTTGATATCTAGCTGGGGCGAAAAACCGGAATTTAAATTCAAAGCCAAAAATCACATCGAATTAGCTAAAAATTTGGATTTAATAGATCTCGAACGTGGAGTAAAAGTAGCCGGTTTTCGCGGTTATTATCTAAAAAATCAAACAGTAAAATTGCAATTAGCTCTTTTTAATTTTACAATCGACAAACTCTTAAAAGAGAGTTTTACACCTATGTAACTGCCGACTTTAGTGCACAAAATGGCGCTTATTGGTTCCGGCCATTTTCCGGAAGCGCAAGAAGAAATTTATCAGGTTGCCAATCCTGTAAAAATTGAAAATGAAAAAGACAAAGAAGAAACATATCTTGTAGGCACGGCCGAGCCATCGCTTTTAGCCTACCGCGCTAATGAGATAATCGAAGAAAATAAATTGCCATTAAGATATTCAGGTTTTTCCCAGTGTTATAGAAGCGAAGTCGGCAGTTACGGCAAGGATCTTAAAGGAATTTTTCGCGTTCATGAATTTATGAAAGTAGAGCAAGTTATTGTTTGCCGCGCCGATTATAAAGAGGCAGAAAAATGGTTTAAAAAATTGCTCGATATTTCGCAATCGATTTTAAAAGACTTGGAATTGCCGCACCGCATAGTACAAATGTGCACTGGTGATATGGGTTTGGGTAAGTATAAAATGTGCGATATTGAAACCTGGATGCCTGGCTCAAGTGAATATCGAGAGACCCATTCCTGCTCAAATTTAACCGATTGGCAGATGCGACGGTTAAATATCCGCTACAAAGGCAAGGATGGTAAAAAAGTTCATCCGTTTGCATTAAATAACACTGGCATTGCTTCTCCAAGAATTTTGATTGCCTTACTAGAGAATCATTTCATAAATTCATGAACGCGAAAAATTCCTAAAGCTTTGCAAAAATATACGGGATTTAGTCAGATAAGTCGGGAGTCTTAAGCTATAAGCCGTAAGTCGTAAGAATTAAGAAGAAAGAAGTAAGATTTTGTCTGCCCTCGCTCTCGGTATTACACTCAGATTATTCATCTGTGTTCCATCCGAGATGTTACGGCAGGACTTCCGGAATTTCTTCCATCGAGGAACGAAATTCGCGGAGCGGAGGAAAAATGGAGGAAAATAACGGCGGATTATTCAAAAATACTCGTTCAACGATCGTATTTATTATAATCGCGGTACTGGTCATTGCCGGTCTAGGCCTGCTTTATTGGGCCAACCAAACAGGAAAAATAAAGATATTTGGCAGTGAGTCACAAATAGAAAATACTTATGAAATATTTTTTAATAACCAAGCTACTTTTGACCAATATAAAGAAAGTGCAGACAATATTAAATTTATTTCCCAAGCGGCAAATCCTGATGATCCAAATTTTGTAAATGGCGGCGGATATTTCGAACTGGATAATATCGATTTCAATTTACCCGAAGGCTCCACAATAACAGCTCAATATACAGCTAATCCAATAATGCCCGAGCAAGATACAGCTTATAAATTAACTAATATTTCTTATGCGCCGCAAAATGTAAATTCCGTTAAAGTTTATTTTCAAAACGCAGATAGCAATTGGCAACTTTATAGTACTGGTCAAGCTAGCCTACCAACTCCCGTTAAAATAAAAATATTATTAGAAACGCAGGTTTTTGGCGATAGCACCGTAGTGCCTGTTCTCTATAATCTCAAATTAACTTTTACTAAAGAATCAGCCACTACCACACCGAGTTCAAGCGCTAGTGTCTTGCCATCCGAAACAGTTTCACTAAGTCCAACTGTCACTCCATCATCTACTTTAAGGTCCTGTTTTAAAGAAGGTGAAAGTTTGGGTGCGGTTATACCGGAAAATGCCGATAATAAGTGCTGCGAAGGATTGGTTGCAGTAATACCAGAAGGAGTAATTGGGACAATGGGAACGTGTCAAAAACCAACCACCACACCTACTGCAACAACAACTTCAAGCGAGACAATTTCGCCGACTTTATCACCTTCAACAACTTCGTCCCCGACTCAATCCTGTATTTTAAGTGGTAAGGCTGTAAATAAAAATGATGTTGAAAGTTATATTAACAACGTTTCTGTAAAAATTGATAACCAAGAAGTTGCCAAAACCGAAAATGGTATCTTCAGCTTAAATTTAGCACCATATCTTATAAAAGACACAATTGGGGTTAAATTCGAAGCCGAAGGATTTGATATTTTTGAGCAAACCCTAAATAATCCTAACACTGCTTGTCTATCTTCTAACAGCAGCATTGTTTGGTCGATTTCACTTAATCCAACTACGCCTGTTATTGTTCCTACACCCACTCCTTCTCCTAGTTCGAGTGAAACACCAACTGGGCAAACAGACGCTAAATATACAATCGATAAAATGGAGGTTTCTAAAGAATTAGAGCTTGCTAGTGGTGAAAAAGCCAATTTTACCCTATTTGAAAATAATGCTAGCCATAGCTTAGAGTTAACTGCGCTTAATAATGATAGTGCGCAAGTCCAAATTTCTTCTGATCCGCTTACAGTAACGTTGATTAAAAATGAGTTAAAATACGTAGACATTGATAATGACGGCGCAAAAGAGTTTCGCCTGCGATTAGATTCAACCGAGGACCAAAAGGCAACTATTACCTATGAACAAATGTTGGCTGTAACTTTTCAATCGGCACTATGGTTGAATCAAAAGGCTACACCTGGTTCAGATTTTACTGTTGACGCGCCCGGTTTTGACGAAGGAGAATTGGTAACTATTGCAATAACTGATCCGGAGACCAAAGATGTGTTATTATCGCAAACTGGCACAGTGAAGGGCGGTAAAGTAACAATTAAAATTCCTGATAATATAGCCAAAGGGGAGAAAAATTTAACAATTAAAAGTAATCTAGTACCAGATAAGTTGGTTAGTACAGGAATTAATATTAAACGTTCAAATTTATGGTTGTGGATTGGGTTAGGTGTTCTGTTATTAGCAGTTTTTGCAGGCATATTATTAATAACAAATAGGAAGAGAATAAAAAATAACTAGTTCAAAGGCAATGATTTTCGAAAAACGCAGTCGTCAGTATTGGGTAATTCACGATTTGGTATTTTCCGACGCTGCTTATCGCTCATCAAGTTAAGTCATTCTTTGGCTTTAAGAGGCAATCATTAACAACTTGATTGCGCGATATTTTCTCAAATCATCGCCTTTCATTTGGAAAGGATGGTTCATGCAAATTATTATTAAAGGGCTAAAAGGATTTGATGTTTTTGAAGAAAACAAGGAGTATCTGGAAAAAAGGTTTCAAAAATTCGGCAAACGTGTCAAAGAACCGACGATTTTAGAGTTTTCTTTTGATCATACCCATGGCACCAGAGCAAATATCGATAAATGCGTCCATCTTACAGTGACTATTCCGGGAGCGAAAAACCCAGAACACTTTGAGGAAACATCGATTCATTTTAGCGAAGCGATCGATAAACTAGAAGAGAGATTTGAAAAGTTCTTGCTTAAATGGAAAGATAAGGTTAAAATAGGTTTACGCCGAAAAAACGGCATAAAATCATAAAATTTATAAAAAATTAGGAAATCTATGGGATTATTAGATATATTTTTTGGTGATACTAATGAGCGGGAAATAAAAAGACTCGAGCCCACGGTGGCTATTATTAATGATCTGGAAAAAGATTATGAGAAATTAGATACAGAAGGTCTTAGGCGCAAGACAACAGATTTTAAAGAAAGACTCGCCAAAGGTGAAACATTAGACAACATTCTTCCCGAAGCATACGCGGCCGTGCGTGAAGCCGCCAAACGGACTTTGGGCCAGCGCCATTATGATGTTCAGCTGATGGCCGGCATTGTTTTGCATCAAGGAAAAATTGCCGAAATGAAAACCGGCGAAGGTAAAACTTTAGTCGCCACCTTGCCGCTTTATCTAAATGCTTTATCCAGTAAAGGTGCGCATTTGATTACTACTAACGACTATTTGGCGCGCGTCGGCGGCGGCTGGATGGCAAAAATATACCACGCACTTGGCATTTCGGTAGCCGTTATCGCTCACGAATTTTCTGCTTTATATAATCCTGATTACACCGATACCCAAGACCACGGCGATGATCGCTTAAACCACTGGCAACCGTGTACGCGACAAGAAGCCTATCGAGCCGATATTACTTATGGCACCAACAATGAATTTGGCTTTGATTATTTGCGCGACAATATGGCTGTTGATTCTTCGCAATTATCGCAACGTGAATTAAATTATGCCATTGTCGACGAAGTCGATTCGATTTTAATTGACGAAGCGCGCACTCCTTTAATTATTTCGGCTCCAGCCGAAGAATCAACTTCACTTTATCAGCAATTTGCCCGCCTCGTGCCTCAGCTTAAAAAAGATGACGATTACAAGGTAGATGAGAAAGACCGCGCCGCTACCCTAACTGACTCTGGCATTAAAAAAATGGAAAAACTATTGGGATTTTCTAATATTTACGATCCCAAGAATGTAAAACTCATTCATCATTTAGAAGAAGCCTTAAAAGCTTACGCTTTATTTAAAAAAGACAAAGACTATGTTGTTAAAGATGGTGAAGTTATTATTGTGGATGAATTTACCGGTCGGCTGATGCAAGGCAGGCGTTATAGCGAGGGCTTACATCAGGCAATTGAAGCTAAAGAAGATGTAGAAGTCAAACGTGAATCCGATACCCTAGCAACTATAACTTTTCAAAATCTCTTTCGAATGTATAATAAACTTTCTGGCATGACGGGTACGGCTGCCACGGAAGCCGAAGAATTTTATAAAATCTATAAATTAGATGTAGTAGAAATTCCTACCAACCGACCGCTAGTTCGTATCGATAAAGATGATCTAATTTATAAAACTCACGAGGCAAAATTAAATGCAATTGTCGAAGATGTCCGCGAACGGGTTAAAAACGGCCAGCCGGTTTTAATTGGTACTATTTCAATTGAAAAAAATGAAGAACTATCCCGATACCTAAAACGAGCGGTCG
>JAMDBS010000112.1 GCA_023487325.1 Patescibacteria group bacterium | reverse complement strand
TTAACTATTATCGACAGCAAATTAGCTAAAATAAATAAAATCGAACCAGATGTGTTAGCGAGTGTGCGGGAAGTTTTCGAAGAGGAGGGAGCATAAAATGCCCGGCGTAAAAAATACCTTAACTGACAATGTCCATATTCCGCCGCAAAATCTCGAAGCCGAGCAATCGGTTTTGGGCTGTATTTTGTTAGACAAAGATTCCATAATTAAAATCGCCGATATTGTCAGGATCGAGGATTTTTATAAGGAAGATCATCAAAAAATATTTGCCGCTATTTTGGAGCTATTTGAAAAAAGAACACCAATAGATTTAGTTACTTTGACCGATCGCCTAGAGAAGAAAAAAGAACTAAAAGATGTTGGCGGCGTTAGCTATTTAACGACATTGGCTAATATTGTTCCTAGTTCCGCCCATATTGTTTCTTATGCGGAAATTGTGCATAACAAAGCGACTTTGCGCCGTCTTATTTCGGCCGCGACCGCAATTACTAGTCTAGGCTATACCGAAGAAGAAGATGTTGAAACGCTTTTAGATAAAGCCGAAAGCGAGATATTTGCAGTTTCACAGAAGTTTACCAAGCAATATTTTGTGCCGGTGAAATCGATTTTGGCCGAAACTTTTGATCGTATTGATGATTTGCATAAACACAAAGGCAAATTACGCGGCGTGCCAACCGGATTTAAGGAACTAGATAATATCTTAGCCGGGCTACAGCCTTCTGATTTAATTATTTTGGCGGCGCGGCCTTCGATTGGTAAAACATCACTGGCTTTAAATATTGCTCAATATGCGGCGGGCAAAGAAAAAATTCCGGTGGGTATTTTTTCGCTGGAACAATCCAAGGAGCAACTGGTAGACAGGATGATTTGTTCGGAGGCGGCTGTCGACTCTTGGAAACTACGCACCGGCAATTTATCCGAAGAAGATTTTCCGCGCGTTGGCTACGCGATGAATGTGCTTTCTGAGGCGCCGATTTTTATTGATGATTCGCCGCTTCTAAATGTGATGGAATTAAGGACTAAGGCGCGTCGTTTGCAGTCCGAACATGGTTTAGGCTTAATTATTATTGATTATTTGCAATTAATGCAGGGTCGGCAGAATTTGCGCGATATCAATCGAGTTCAAGAAATATCGGATATTTCTCGGGGTTTAAAAGCGCTCGCAAGGGAATTGAATGTGCCGGTAATGGCGCTTTCTCAGCTTTCGCGCGCGGTAGAACAGCGGCCAGATCATATTCCTCAATTGGCCGATTTAAGAGAATCCGGCTCTATCGAGCAAGATGCGGATGTAGTCATGTTTCTATATAGAGAGGATTATTACAATAATGACTCCGAAAGAAAAAATATTGCCGATTTATTCATTAAAAAACATCGTAATGGTCCGGTTGGCAAACTAGAACTTTATTTTGTTTCTGAGCAAACATCTTTTAAATCAATCGAGAAAAAAAACAAGAGTTAGTGTTAGTATTAATATTTTAGTTTTGGTATAATTAAACAAACATTAGTTTATTAAAATCCTAAATCCCAAATTTTAAACTCTAAACAAATTCCAAATTAAAATATTAAAATTACAAACGTTTTGAATTTATAAAATTTAATATTGTTTAGGATTTAGATATTAGTGCTTAGGATTTAAAGGTTAACAGGGAGGGATAATGAAAATCTGGTATTTTATAATTGGACTAATTTTAGTTTCTGCATTTTTGCTTCCCGCCAAGATCTTAGCGGCGCCGCAAACGCAATTAAATTATCAAGCTAGATTAATGGACAGGAGCGGAAACGTTGTTAGTGAAGGAACCTATAGCGTTAGGTTTGCGATCTATACTGAAAGTACTGGCGGCGATGCTGTTTGGAGCGAGTCACATCTGGTAAGTGTAAAATCGGGTGTTTTTTCAGTAATGTTAGGATCGATTGAGAGTTTGAATATCGATTTTACCAGCTCAGCGTATTATTTAGGCACTAAAATTGGTTCTGATAGTGAATTAAGCCCGCGAAAGAGAATTGGCGCCGCACCTTTTGCCGTAAATTCTTCTCTGCTAGATGGTTCTAAGGCAGGGACTGGTGCAAATGATATTTTAAAGTTAGGAAATAGTGGTCAAATCGATATAGCTGGAAAAATCAAAACAACCAACGACATGCAGGCCGGAACAACGGCCGTTGATGCTTTAACGGTTTCTACAACTTCAACTTTTTCTGGCACCGTAACAGCTAATGGTTTGATTAATGCCAATAATGGATTTGCTTTATCATCTGGTACTCTAACTTTGCCGAACGGAGCTATCGAAACCAGCGACTTGGCAGATTTAGGTATTACCACCGAAAAAATCGCCAATCAATCGATTACTAGTGAAAAACTCGCTAGCAGCTTAACGGTTTCTGATTTTCATTCAACGAATATTACCAATGTTTCTAACATTCAAACTGATACTTTTACATCAACTGGTTTAGCGACCCTCGCTTATTTCCAAGCTTATGCCGCCAGTCGAATTGATGCGCAAATAGCAAGCGGCGCGGCCTTATTTGTTTCCCAGGCTTCATCTGCCAATCCAACCGACGAAAGAGCAGCGCTAAAAGTTGTCACCGCCGGCTCTTCTGCCATAAACGATTTTTTGATTATGGGTGTTTATGATGATCCTATTGCTGGGCCAACCAGGGCATTTACCGTTGATTACGCCGGTAATGTTTATGCGCGTGGAAATATTACCCTAGAATCAGGTTCGACAGTAGACGGGGTGGATATTTCTGCCCATAAACATACCGGTGCCGATGGCTCGGCAACATTAGTTATGTCAAAAAGCGTGTATATTGATAATTTAGGCAGTATTACTGAGCCGACTAGAGTAGATTGGTTTGGCTTTCCCATCAATGTAACAGCAATTAAGATGGATGTTGCCGTGGAAGATGATGTGACAGGCAATCCGGGCGAGGGTTTTATATTTATTTTAACTGATCAGGATCAGCCCGATCCGGGTGGTGGCAATGACTTGGCATGTCCATTGACAATTCCTGATGGCGACGTAAAGGCCAGCGCTAGCGCATGTTATGATCCAAAAGATTATCCGGCCCATCAGCAAGGAACTATACCAGTCAATCGCGTATTTATTAATAAAATAGGCAATCCAACCGCGGGCGGAAAAGCTAATATCACAATTTGGTATAAAGCAAGATAAAATGAAAAAATTTTTAATTTTAAATTTTAAATTTTTAATTTTTGTTGTACTAATTTTAAGTATTAGTTTTTTAATTTCACCAAATTGTGCAAGGGCAGATTTTTCTTCTTCGCAGAATTATCAGGTTTTAGATCAAATTGATTTTGGCGGCGGCACAAGCGAGTCGACAAATTTTACACATTTTGGCTTTATTACTGATATAAACGGCATGGCCTTCTGGCCTTATTTTGCTTTAGATATTTCGCAACCGGAACCAGCTGCGGTAATTAGTCCTAGGCCAACGCCTACCCCAGTCCAGACACCGGTAACCGTTTCTCAACCGCTAGTTTTAGATTTAAAGACATCCAATTATATTAATTACAATATTTTAGGTTTTGCGTTGGCGCTCTTAGCCCTTAGCTTGCTTTTACCGCTTTTAATGAATTTACCGCTGCTTTCTTTTGGTTCAAGCTTGTGGGCGAGTATTATGTCGCTTTTGGGTTTAAATAAAAAAAAGAGAACTTGGGGAATAGTTTATGATACTGATACTCGGCAACCAATAGCCTTGGCGCAAGTAAGAATTTTTGATTTTGAAATTAAGAAATTATTAGAAACTCAGTTCAGCAATGAGAAAGGAGAATTCGGATTTCTCCTTAAACCAGGAAAATATTACTTGGAAGTTAATAAAAACAATTATATTTTTCCTTCCAAATTAGTCTCTAACGCTTATCATGGCCAGCCTATTGAAGTTAAGGAAAACGAAGTATTAAATATGGATATCCCTTTAGATCCAGAGATAAAAACCTTAGCGCATCGATTAAATATATTAAATGTATTTGTGGAAATAATCGCTTATTTAAAATACCCATTGTTGGTTTTGGGCACAGGACTTGCTATCTATTTTTTTTGGAAAAGCATAGATTGGAAAAATATGTTAGTGCTGTTAGTATATTTGCTGGTTTGGATCTGGGAAATCCGCAACTTTTTCAAACCCAAGCCATTTGGCGAAGTATTTGATAATTCTAATAAACAGCCCTTAGATTTAAGCATCGTACGGTTATTTAATAAAGACAACGGTCGTTTAGTATCTACCAAAGTTAGTGATAGCAGGGGCCGTTATTCATTTGTTATTAATCCCGGTTTATACCAGCTAACAGCTATGAGGCAACAGTATAGTCAATTTGAAAATTCCGATTTGTCAATTAAGGATAGCGGTTTTTTAAATATCAATATACCACTCAAAAAAGATATCCACAGCCAAGAGACTTGACAAAATCAATTTTTTTGTGGTATAATATTTATAGAATATTAAAAACAGGAGGGAAATGTAGGGTTGATTTGCTTCGATCAATAAAGTACTCGATCGGAGCAGCTCAGCCTTACCTTTGTATTAATAAAACAAAAACAAAATTTTTTGCTCTTTAGTTTCTGGTAAGGCGCCAACCATATGCCGACTTAACATCGGCAGACGGCTAGGATGCCACTTTCCTTTCTTGGGAATTTATTCCCCGGAAGGGGATATAAATGGTTACTCCCTTAGCCAATTGGAGACCCAAGAGAAGCAGGATTAATATTAAAAAATGTTTGATCCACAGTGCTATTTCTTGGGTCTTTTTTAGTTGATACGAATTTGTACGAATTATTAACGTCTTACGAATTACTACGAATAAAACTCTAAGCACTAATATCTAAATCCTAAATAATATCAAAATTCCAAACGCGCTTCTTTAAACTAACAACTTTATCCAAACCAGCTTCTATAAACTAAAAGCTTAATTCTTACTTCTTTTACTTTATTGTGATATATTTTTAATAATGAACATTAAAGATTTAAACCAAAAACAACAATGGGTATTT
>JAMDBS010000020.1 GCA_023487325.1 Patescibacteria group bacterium | reverse complement strand
ATCGCTTTTTGATAAATCTAGTACTGCCTGCGCTCGCGACGGATGTAAAAACATTTTATTTAATTCGTCGCGAATTCGTTCTCCAGATATTTTTTGTACTAAATAGGCATTATTCTTAATAGCCTGCCATGTCCGCGGATCATACTCAAAACCGAGTGTATTTTTAAACCTTACGGCACGCAATATTCGCAAATAATCTTCTTTGATACGGTCATTTGGGTTACCTATAAAGCGTAAAATCTTATTCTTAAGATCTTCTTGGCCGCCGACGTAATCAACAACTTTTTCCTTTACTGGATCATAAAACATACCATTAATTGTAAAATCTCTGCGCTTAGCGTCTTCCTGGGCTGATGACCAAAACACGTTTGACGGTCGTCGGCGATCTAAATACCTTCCTTCGCTGCGAAAAGTTGCAATCTCGTATTTAAATTTGCCAAACAGTGCCACAATCACACCAAATTGCTTGCCTACGGCATAAGTTTTAGGTAATATGTTTTCTACTTCTTCTGGCTTGGCTGATGTTACGATGTCGTAGTCTTTTGGTTTAATTTTAAGTAAAATGTCTCGCACGCAGCCACCAGCAAAATACGCCTGATATCCTGCATCTTTAAGAATTTTAATTATTTCTATCCCAGTTTGCTTCATATGTATTTTTAACTTTCAGTTTTTCATTTTCCACTTTTAACTACTTTAATTGCGCATTCCGGACAAATATTTTGGCATCTTTTGCAGGCTATGCATTTGGTAATATCTACTCGTGGCAAAGTTCTGCCTAAAAAATTGATATTCTCCTCAGACCAATCGAGAGCCTTAACCGGACAAACCTCTACACACAGGCCACATCCTTTGCAAAGGTTAGGAAAAATAAAGTATTGTTTTCCCGTGACTTTGGTTGATATTGGATTAAACTGCGGTTTTAATATTGTTTCTAAGCTAAGATTGTATTTTGACCGCTCCAGATCCAGTCCTAAATTAAAGGCATTAATATTGTCAGTAAAATCTGATTTGTTTTTAAATTTTTCTATAATTAATTTTTCAACCCTTTTTTCATTTAAAGAAATGCCACATTTTTTTAGTTCGTTAACCAGTATCCCCAAGATTGCCATATTTAAAGAACGATAATTTAATTTTTGTCCGCGAATAATTTTAGCTAATGCTTGTCCATTAATAATTATGCTGCTATGCTTTTGATAATTTTTAGGTATCTCGATTTGTCGCCATGTTGTGGCAACGATAATATCGGCGGAAGAAAATTTTGGGTCACTAATTGGTGATTTAGAGATTATTACATATGAAAGCGATATGCCGCCGCGTTTTTCTACGCCATAATGGGGCATTTGTGATACTTTGAAGCCAGCTTTATATGCAGCAGAGCACAATAACTCAGCTAAAACTTGCCCGCCTTGTCCACCCTCAGCGGAAATTAAAATTTTAATCATTTTCGCCCCTATTAATCTCGCCTAATTTAAAATTTTTCATCATTTCATTTTTTAAATATTTTAATGATTCATGGGCATTCTTTTTCCAGTTTGTTGGACAAATAGACAATATTTCTACAAAAGAAAAAGAATTTTTGTTTGTTTGTGTCTCAATAGCTTTTTTAATTTTTTCGCGTACATCAAGTGGATTATCAATGGAAGTTCTGGCAATATAAGCAGATGAACAAGCAAAATCTTTTAACATTTCTGGACCCAAAAATGGTTTTTGTGTGCCGCACACCCTACCATTGAGTGTAGTAGCGGTACGCTCTAGGCATAACGTCGTTGGTGCCATTTGCCCGCCAGTCATACCATAGAGAGTATTATTTATCACAATAACAGTTATTGGGGTATTTCTGTAAGCTGCGTGAATTAGAGCTTGCAAACCAATTGCGTAAGCGCCACCATCACCCATATAGACAATACCAATTTTTTGGGGTTGAGCAACTTTGTAGCCAGAAATAACTGGCACCGTGCGGCCATGATGGGTTTGCACAGTTTTAACGCCAAAAAAATCCCAAGCTAGAAGCGAACATCCAATATCAATTCCTATAAGGGTGTCATTTTTAATTTTAAATTCATCGATGGCAAACCCGAGCTCTTTTAGAGCTACACCATGCCCACAGCCCGGACAAAATTTATGAGGTTTATTGTATTTATTGATCGAATCAGGTATTTCGGGTTTGATTTTTTTAAATAATGCCATTACTATTCCTTTATATCATCAATTTTATTGATAATATCTTGAGGGGATATATCCACAACGGGTCTAAACAACGTGTAAATTATTTTATTTAAATTCAAGTTGGCTTTAACTAGTCTAAAAAAATGACCGTTTGCCGATTCAGCAATTAATATTGTTTTACAATTTCTGGCCATTATATTTAATGCCCTTTGCGGAAAGGGATTTAAAGTAATTGGCCGAAATAAACCAACTTTTATACTCATTTTTCGAAGAGTATTAATGGCTTCTAATGCCGTCAAACTAACGATTCCGTGAGCACAAATAATAATTTCCGCATCCCAGCATTTATAAGCAAAATACTCAATAATTTTAGATGAATGTTTTTTAAAATCATTAATATCTTTTACTAATTTTTTATTTAATTCATTTTCGAAATTAAAGCAATTACGCAAATTTTGATTATGCTTAGCAAAAATATCATCGGCTTTAATTTTTTTTGATTCTTTTAATGTAACTTCTGTTTTTTGCTTGGCTTGGTAACCGTCGCCTAAAATAAAAGATGGAAATTTATATTTCCAAGCGGAATTAAAACATTTTATCGTATAATCATACAGCTCTTGCGGAGAAGCAGTTGAATAAACAATTCTCAAGCCCTCGCCATTACCGCCAAAACAAGTTAAAGTTAATTCTTGTTGGCCATAAACCATGGTCCCAGTTGAGGGACCTCCCCGTTGCATAATAATTCCGACAAATGGCAAACGCATTGCCTCGGCCATAATAATTGGATCTTGCATTAAAATATTGCCTGGACCAGTTGTAGCGGTAAACGCCATTTTATTACTCAAAATTGCGCCGATTACATTAAAACCAGCCGCAGTCTCATCTTCAGTCTGTAAAAACTGATATTTTTTGTTTTTAGCTGATAGTTTCGACCAACCTTCTAATATTTCCGTGGTTGGACTAATTGGATATCCTGCCATAAATTGAGCGCCAACGTTTATAGCCGCCTCTAGTACGGCCTGGTTTCCAGTTATAAATTTCTTTTGCCCCATATTATTCCTTATGTGCCAAGCTAATTATTTCTTTAGCAATTTGTCTGGCCTCGTCTTGTTTTACAATATTAACGATCGTATTGGATAAAACACAAGATAGATTTTCCAGTATTTTGGTTCTTAAAAACGCGGATCCTTCGCCGACAGCACCGGTAAAAACAATCACATCACAGCCGTCTAGTGCGGCCACATATGCGCCAATATATTTTTTAATTCGGTATATATACATATCCAAGGCTAATTTAGCCCTTATTTTATTTTCGCTAGATACTTCCAGTGGATTTGAAGCCTTGAATTTATATCCAGTTTCCTCAACTGGATAATCGGCTAAATAAAGCAAATCCCTAACATCGTGCCTTGTACCGGAAATTCCCAAAAGACCTGATTGGTAGTTTAAAATATTATCAACTTCCCTATGAGTAATGCGTTTTGTTTCAATTAAATAATGTATAATACCCGCATCGATATCGCCAGACCTCGTAGCCATCATTAAGCCTTCAAGCGGCGTGAATCCCATGCTGGTGTCGATAGGGAATCCCCCAATTATTGCCGTAATCGAGCTACCAGACCCTAAATGAATAGTGATAATTTTTTCGGCCTTAGGATATTTTTCCTTAGTGTGCTCAAAAGCATATTGATGAGAAATGCCGTGAAAACCATAGCGTCTAATACCGAAGCTTTCATAAAAACTATAGGGGAGAGGATATATTTTAGTAACTTCGGGCAAATCTTTAAAAAATGCTGTATCAAACACAGCATAATTGGGTATGTTTCTGTGCCCTTTTTTGCCGCTTACCGATAAAATCGATTCGATAACTTCAATAATTGGGGGATTATGTAATGGTGCCAATAAATTATAATGAGCCAAATCTTTTAAAATATTTTTATCAATTAAAGTCGTTTTATTATACTTATCTCCTCCATGAACAACACGATGCCCGATAGCAAATAAATCGGGGATCTTGCTTAGATAGCTGTCGCCCATTTCAAAACCCTGAAAAAGGATAGCCAATGCATCTTTATAGCTTTTAGGACCAAGGGGTGAACAAATTCGATCCACTAACCCTTTTTTTATTAAATTTATATTATGCTCATTTTCAAACTCAAATAAATCATATTTAATACTCGAGCTGCCAGTATTAAATATTAATATCTTTTTCATACAATAATTTCTCCTGTATTTTCGCCATCGATGCCGGCGGCATTAGCTTCGTCAGTATCTAAATGGACAACAAATTTATCGATATCTTTACGTGAGCGAACGGCAACATTATTAAAGATTAACGATCGTTGTCCATTTATTTTTATTGCTATTAAATCACCGTTTTGTATGTTTAGAGTTTTTGCTTTATCTGGTTCGATGTGCAAATGCCTTTGGGCAACAATAACACCTTTTTTTAACTTTATAGTCCCATGCGGTCCAACAATTATTATGTCACCAACTGAATTATTTAAATTACCAGAAACTAAAATTGGAGCATCTATCTTTAGTAATCGGCAATCGGTCAAAGACAATTCAACTTGTGTCTGCTCTCTTATCGGCCCAACAATCCTAATTTTTTCAATAGTATTATTGCGACTTTTAATATCGACGGTTTCTTGAGAAGAAAATTGTCCCGGCTGAGATAGATTTTTATAGACTGCTAGTTTATAGCCGCTGCCAAATAAAACCTCTAAATCATTTTGAGACAAATGAACATGACGGGCAGAAATTTCAATATTTACTTTTGTCATAAATCCCTTTCATAATTTTATTTAAAAGTATCAAGCAGTGATTTTCCCGTCATTTCCACTGGTTTAGAAATACCCAGCATATCTAGAATTGTTGGCGCAACATCTGCTAAGGTATATGAACTAGAAATCATTTCTGGCAGAATACTTTGATTTTTACCTAAAGCACTGGACATCAAGTTCTTTTTATTATCTGGAGTAATTAAAATAAATGGTACCGGATTTAGAGTGTGATGCCTTTCGCCAAATTTTCTGCCCAAAAGTGACATTTGCTCAGCATTACCGTGATCGGCAGTAATAATTAGGGCCGCATCACGTTTTATGATTTCATTGTAAATTTTTTTAAGCGAGTTATCAACCAAGCTAGTTGCCCGTTGTGTAGCTAAAATATTGCCGGTATGAGCTACCATATCAACGTTAGGAATATTAGCCACAATAAAATCGTATTTATTAGAATTTATTTGTCTCATTATCTCGTCAGTCAAATTATCTAATGCCATTGCGGGTTTTTCTTCATAAGATCTCACTTTTATAGATGAAATAAAAATTCTGTCTTCCTTGGGAAACGGGACTTCGGTGCCGCCATTAAAAAAATAGGTAACATGGGCATATTTTTCGGTTTCGGCAATGTGCATCTGACGTAAACCATGGGCAGAAAGTATTTGCGCTAAAGACGAGCTGATAACGCTTGCCGGAAATATAATTTTAATTGGTAATTTTTCTAAATGGTAAGAAGTAAATGAGGCTATTTCCAACGGCATTAGGCGATAACGACGCGTAAATAGACTTTTAAAACAATTTTTGTCTGCATAAGCTCTGGCTAATTGCTTCATTCTGTCGGCCCGAAAATTAAAAAATATTATTCCGTCGTTATTTTGTATAGTCACAATTGGTTTTTTATTTTCTATAATAACAGAGGGCGGTATCAGAGAATCTGAATAGCCGAGTTTGTATGCCTCGCTAATGGCCGAACGAGCAGAAAAAACTTCGTAACCATGCCCCATTGCCTGTGCTTCGTATGTTTTGGCGGTTTTATCCCAATTATTATTTCTATCCATAGCATAAGCGCGGCCACAGACCGTAGCTATAACCCCAATGCCAATTTCTTTTATTTTGCGCTCTAATTCATATAAATATCCCAGCGCTGAATGCGGATCGGTATCCAACCCGTCAGTAATCGCATGAATATAAACTTGATTTAAATTATGTTTTTTTGCCAATAGCAGAAGGGCAAAAATATGGTCTGTATGTGAATGAACGCCGCCATCAGAAAGCAATCCGATAAGATGTAAATTAGTATTTTTTTCTTTAATATCGTCCATTAAAGTTGTCAGAACAACGTTTTGATAGAAAGATCCATCGCGGATAGATTTATTAATTTCTGTTAAATCTTCTAATACCAATCTGCCGGTGCCAATAGAAGCGTGTCCAACTTCCGAGCTGCTTACTTTGCCGCTTTTGTTATCAACAATTTTCCCCAGTGCCTGCAAGACTCGATGCGGATAATCGCGCCAGTAGGAATTAAAATTCATTGGGTTGCCAACAGAAATAGCATTGCCACCCCAAGCAGGTGATAAACCCCACCCGTCTAAAATTATGAGTACGATTGGCTTGTACGTTTTTGTTATATTATCAACTTCTGGCAAATTAGCTCCTTAATTATTAATTATAGCATATTCTTTTTTCCCTTATTAATTATTTGGATAATTATTTATTGTTAAAAATGATAGAATTACCAGTCATATCCATGGGCTTAGACAAACCCATTATAAATATTAAAACAGGCGAGACATCGGCTAAAATACCATTGGGCCGCAAATATTGACCAATATTTGTTATATTTTTAAATTGTTGTCCGATTATAAGAAATGGTACCGGGTTGTTTGTGTGTTCGGTGTGTGGTTCGCCTGTTTTAATATTTATCATTTCTTCGCAATTGCCATGATCTGCAGTTACTATGAGTGTCCCATTGAGATTTAAAACCTCATTAAAAACCTTGCCCAAACAAACATCGACTACTTCGCAAGCTTTAACAGTAGCACCGAAATCACCGGTATGGCCGACCATATCGCCGTTAGCAAAATTAATAACTATAAAATTATAATTACGTAGTTTTATTAGTACCTGTTCGGTTATTGAATAAACCGACATTTCCGGTTTCAATGCATAAGATGAGATGCGAGGCGAAGCAATTAATACTCTATCTTCATCTAAAAATGGCTTTTCTTCGCCACCATTAAAAAAGTAGGTAACATGGGCATATTTTTCGGTTTCGGCAATATGGAGTTGCTTTAAATTATTTTCTGATAGTACCCTGGCAATCGGATTATTTATTTTTTCTGTTTTAAAAGCACTTAATAAATTTAACTTTAGCTCTTCCTCGTAGCCATAGGGTATCATCCCGACAAAAAATAAGTTATTTATTTTTTGTCGATGAAAATATGGCATATTTTCGCTCATAAAAGCCATGGCGATTTGCCTGGCTCGATCGGCGCGAAAATTAAAAAAAATCATGCTGTCATTATCTTTAATAGTGGAGATTGGCTTATTGCTGTCGTCTAAAATAACGGTGGGTTTAATATATTCATCATTAATTCCCGCCTGATACGAACTGGCAATTGCCTTTAAAACTGAGGGTGCAAAATTACCGCGACCTTGAACCATTGCATTATAAGCCAGTTCTGTCCTTTCCCAATGATTATCTCGATCCATGGCGTAATAACGGCCAGAAATTGTAGCGATTTTACCAAAACCTATCTCTTTGAGCTTGTTCTCTAGCTGCGCAAAAAAAGTTTGGGCAGCCATTGGGTTACTATCTCGGCCATCAGAAAAGCCATGAATGTAAACATTTTTAAAATCTTGCTTTTTACAGATATCCAATAAGGCAAATAAATGATTGATATGAGAATGAATATTGCCGTTGGAAACCAACCCCATTATATGCAAATTGGAATTTTTGTGTTTGGCGTAATTTATGGTTTCTAAAATTACATGATTGTTAAATATGCTGCCATCATTAATCGATTCATTTATCCTATTGCTATCTTGCAGGGGAATGAGCCCAGCGCCTAAATTAAGATGTCCGACTTCTGAATTTCCGCGTTCATGACCGGGCAATCCCACCGAAACTCCGGAAGCGCCAATAATTGTATGAGGATAATAGCGCCACAAATGATCAAAATTGGGTGTTTTAGCAATAGAAATAGCGTTTCCGCCCCAAGGCGGCGCATAACCCCAACCATCTAAGATTAGCAACACCACTTTTTTTTGTGGCAATATTTCCATAATTATATCCTGCCTTTTAAGCTTATGCCGGTCATTTCCGAGGTTTTTTTAAGTCCATTTAGATCCAAAATTGTCGTGGTAACATCGGCAAGAATTCCTGTACTGCTCTGGGCGGCAATATTCAGTTTAGCGTCTTTATCTTCGGCAAATTTTTCGATATTGACTAGATCGCTGACATTTTCTATGCAAATAAAAGGAACTGGGTTGGTGGTATGTTCTTTGTCAATGCTTTTTGTTTCTGGATTAATCATTTGCTCGGCATTACCGTGATCGGCAGTAATTAATAATGAAGTGTCAGGATGAATCTGGTAAATCGTCGTTAATATCTTTTTTAGGCATTGATCAATAAATTCGATTGCGCTTACGGTAGCCGCAAAATTACCGGTATGGCCGACCATATCCGGATTAGCAAAGTTTAAAACTGTAAAATCCGGTCGATTTTTTTTAATATAAGCAAGTAATTTTTCCGTTACCATTTTAGCTGACATTTGTGGTATTTGCGCATAAGAAGTAACGCGCGGTGAGGGTACTAAAATCCTTTCTTCGCCTAAAAACGGTTTTTCTTCGCCGCCGTTAAAAAAGTAAGTAACGTGGGCATATTTTTCTGTTTCGGCAATATGCAAATGACTAAATTTATTTTTTCCCAACACGTCAGCAAGCTGATTTTTTATCTTTTCATTAAAAAAAGCGATTTTAACCTTAAAATTAGCTTCCTGTCCATAATTGACAAAACCGACAAAAAATAAATTTTTAATGATTTTTTGCCTGGCAAAATCTTTAAAATTCGGATCAATCAGCGTTTGAGCGATTTGTTTAGCGCGATCACGGCGAAAATTAAAAAATATTAAACCGTCATTATCGGAAAGCATATAATTTGGTTCTATAATAGATGCCGGTAATTCTTCATCAAAATTCTTATTTTTATAGGCGCTATCAATCGCGTCTTTATAGCTAGTAAATTTCTCACCTTTTCCTTGCGTTATAAGATCATATGCCTTAACTATTCGCTCCCAGTGTTTGTCTCGATCCATAGCATAAAAGCGGCCAATTAAACTAGCTATTTTCCAATTGCTATTACCGACTTTGTTGATTTTTTCTTGAACTATATCTAGTAAATGTTGTGCGATCTTTGGCGCTGTGTCGCGGCCATCAGTAAATAAATGCAAGGCGACACGAGAGATTTTTTGCTGATTGCAAAAATCAAGTAATGCTTTTATATGATCAATATGCGCATGGACGCCACCGTTTGATAATAATCCCATTAAGTGAAGAGTGCTTTTGCTCTTTTTAACATGATTAGCGATTTCTAATAAGGCCTCATTTTCAAAAAATGAGCCATCGGTAATTGATTTATTTATTCTGGAAAAATCTTGCAAAACTACCCGGCCGCTGCCTAAATTTAAATGTCCAACCTCGGAATTTCCCATTTCGCCCCAATCCAAACCTACTTCTGTTCCAGATGCAGTTAACAGCCCGGTTGGATATTTTTTTATTAGCGTGTCGAAAACCGGTGTTTTGGCAGAAAATACCGCGTTGCCTTCGGTTGTTGCGGCCATACCGTAACCATCTAAAACAATTAAAATAACGGGTTTTTTTTCCATAATTGCCCCTTATTATGTGACGCCCTGATTACTATATACTACATGTTACATGCTATATGTCACATGATTATATGCTCAGCTCTTCTTCTATTCTGAGTAATTGATTATATTTAGAAACTCGCTCGCCGCGTGAAGGCGCTCCAGTTTTAATAAATTCGGCGCCAACGCCGACAGCTAAGTCGGCAATAAAAGTCGATTCGGTCTCGCCTGACCGATGAGATACCACGATACTAAAACCAGCTTGTTTTGCCATTTTAATAGCTCTTAGGGTTTCTGTAAGCGAACCAATTTGGTCGGGCTTAATAATAATTGCATTAGCTGATTGTTCTCTTACGCCGCGCTCGATGCGCGCGGGATTAGTAGTAAATAAATCGTCACCGACAATTTTAATCTGACCACCTAGTAATTTAGTTAACTTGCTCCATCCCTCCCAATCATCTTCGCCGAGACCGTCTTCTAGATAAACAATAGGATATTCATTGACGATTTTCTGATAGTATCTTAACGGATCAAGGGGATAGGTGATAGGGTTAAGGTCAGGAATCGAACTAGCGGCAACATCCAAACCAATACCCATATCCAGTCTAGGCTTTAAGCCCGATTTTTCGATTGTACTAGTAAGAATTTCTAAAGCTTCTTCGTTAGAATTAAGTCGAGGCGCAAAGCCGCCTTCGTCACCAACCGCCACGGCCAGACCCATCTCGTGTAAAGTCTTTTTTAGCAATTTAAATATCATGGCGCCTTCTTCAACTTTTTGTTTAAAATTTTTTTGTCCGAGCGGAATTATCATAAATTCCTGAAAGGGCAAATTACTGTCGGCATGCTTACCGCCATTTATAACATTAAAAAGAGGCGTGGGGAGTCGAAAATTATTTTTTAAACCATATAAGCTGGCAATGTATCTATAAAGTGGGAGACGCAGTGAGTTGGCTTGCGCTTCACAAACTGCCAAAGAAATAGCTAAAATAACATTTCCGCCTAAGTTTTGTTTTTCCGGTGAACCATCGGTATTAATCATTAACAGATCTACTTTTTCTTGATCGGAAGCTTCTTGACCAATTAGGCTTTTAGCTAAAATATCGACATTTTCTACTGCCTTATCGATATCCTCGAGTTTAAATATTTCATGAGAACCGGTCGAAGCACCCGAAGGGACAGAAGCCCTGCCCCAAGCTCCGTCATCTAATAAAACGTCAACCTCTAACGTCGAATTTGCCCGCGAGTCCAAAATCTTTCTACCGCGTATATCTTTTATTTTCGCCATACAACCCCTCCTTATTTATTAATTTCTACTTACTTCCTGCCAGCCTATCTTTTAGATAATTAATTGTCTCTACTGGCGTCGGATCAACTTTATTTAAAATACCCATATAATAAGAAACGTAGTCACCCAAGAATATAGTCAGCATCATTTCCATAAATGGTGTTTTTGCTTCTTGTAAAAAAATTGTCTCATACTGGATTTTTTTCTGCTGGAATATTTGTAAGGTAATCTGTTCGCGCAATTTATTGCGTTTATGGTCAAATTGACTCTGTAACATTACAATAAATATTTTTTCCGACAATTTTACGGGAAACTCCAGACCCACAACCATATTATGATTTAATTCCGGCAGATGTTCAAAAAAGGCTGTTTGTTTGGCATTTTCATTAATCTGGGTTTTCCAGCGTCTTGCTACCTCGCAGAGCGTGCCGCTTCCTATAATTATGGGGATTTTATCCTGTATTCGCTGTGCCAGCTGCTTAGCTTTGTTTCGCGCGGTATTAATCCCGGAATGAATATTTTTCTCCAAATCTCTCATTGCCAAAACTGTTTTTTCCGCCTCATCTTTTTCTAACTCAATAAACCGTAACTTATTTAAAATTCCCACCACCGCGCCAAATAAATATCCTAACGCGGCACGCGGCTGAGCACCATAATCTATTTTAAACATCGGCACGCGAAATTTTCGGCATAACGATTCAATTTTTCCATCAGAGGAAATAGCCACCAGTTTAGCGCCACGCTTGCCGGCTTCTTCAAAGCCCGAAACAGTCTCTTCGGTATTACCAGAATAAGAAGTGCCAATTACTAATGATTCATGATTTACAAAAGCTGGCAGATCATAATCGCGATAAACAAAAACAGGCACTTTTATTTGCATAGCAGCCAAACTGGCTGTAAGAGACCCGCCAATGGCTGAACCGCCCATTCCTAAAATAACAATGTTTTTAACCTTAATATAATGGGTTGGCAGAGAAAGTTCGCCAATTTGTTTTGTTGCCGCGCTTAATTGATCGGGCAAATCTTTAATAGATTGCAACATCGCTTTAGGATCTAGCTTTTGATAAATTTTTTCATCATCTAAAATATTCATAAGATACTCCGCTCCTCATTAATTATTTTTAACTAATATCTATATTTTATCAAATATTCACACAAAAATAAAAGAGGCCTATGAATAAAGGCCTCTCTGCGGGAAAAGTTCAGAAGCGGTTGGGTTAAAAAACACCAACTGAACTGGCTGTTGAGCTTTTTGCTGTTCTTGCTCGAAACGTTCACGCTCCATTTTCTCGATGGCTTGTTTTAAATCCTCAATTTTACCTGGATCACAAGTTTTTTTCAGCCGATGGGGATTAGTGGAAATCATATGCCCATCTTCGCAGGCAACGTCGCATGCTCCAACAATTTTACCGTTATGCGGGCACACGATATACCCAGCTAGTAAATTCCTTGTCCCTTGCTCTAGGGTTTTCCCATACAACGTGCAACTGGCACAATAAATCCAGTACATTCTATACGCCCCCTTTCTATTTTTTTAAAGATTTTTTCCCGACAGTTTAATATACACTATTCTAGCAAAAAAATCAAGCCCTGCCCAATGGCTTCCTATTGACCAAATATTTTTTAGTTTCTTCGACTACCCAGAATACTATTGGAACAATCAAAATTAAACCCCACGCCCAAGAAGGAAATGGAGCAGTGCCTAAAAATATATTTAGTGGCTTATAATAGATAATCCCTAGCAATAATAGTAAAGATATAATTTCCGCGCCGATTAAATATCTATTCTTGAAGAAATTATAAAATACCGGCTGGTTGGGATACCGAATCGAAAAGGCATTAATAATCTGGCATAAAACCAAAATAGTATAAGATGCTGTGGTTGCCGCCAGATAGGAAGCGCCTGATCTGGTCAGAATATAAAACACACTAACAGCACCGCCGCCCATAATTAAGCCAACATAAAGCAAGCGCCATAAAATTAAACTATTTAATAGAGTTTCTCTGGGACTGCGCGGCATTCTTTGCATTATATCTTTTTCCGCCTTGTCGGCCGCTAAAGCAAGCGAGGGTAAAACATCTGTTCCCAAATCAACAGCTAAAATTTGCACTGCTGTAATTGGCAGCGGCATGAAAAATATTAGACCCAAAATAACCGTTAATAATTCACCAGAATTAGAAGCAAAAACATAAAATAAAAATTTTTTTAAATTATCCCAAACCAATCTGCCTTCTTTTATAGCTTTAACGATAGTAGCGAAATTATCGTCTAACAAAACCATACTGGCGGCATCCCGAGCAACATCTGTTCCAATTTTTCCCATCGCTACACCTATGTCGGCTTTTTTAAGCGCTGGCGCATCATTAATGCCGTCGCCGGTAACAGCAACAATTTTTCCCATTTTTTGTAAATTGGTAACAATTTTTAATTTATCGCCGGGCAAAACTTGATAGAAAATTGCCGGATGCTGTAAATTCTCGCGTAATTCAATTTCGCTCATTTTTGCCAACTGATCGCCGGAAATCAGTCTCGGCTTTTGATTTTTGGATAAATTAACGCTCTGCGCAACCGACATTGCCGTTAAACTATAATCACCGGTAATCATAATTAAATTAATTCCGGCTTTATGGCACAAATCGATGGCATCAGGTACTTCGGGGCGTATTTCGTCTTTAATACCAATCAGGCAGTTAAATTCAAGATCGTGTTCAATAAAAGACTCGCTGAGCTTATTTTTAGCTAATTTTGGCACTTTTTTATAAGCCAGCGCCATAACCCTTAACCCCGCCAAGGACATTTCATCAACAGCTTTTAATATACTGGCTTTTTCTTGAACTGAGTTTCTTAAATGCTCAATAATTTTATGCGGCAAGCCCTTGGTATAAACATAGAAATTATTAGTATTATTTTGTTGATAAATAACACTCATCATTTTCCGCACTGAGGAAAAAGAAAATTCACTAATTTTATGATAATTTTCTTTGACTTTATTAATGCTTATACCCTTATCTTCAATGGCCCTTACCAGCGATATTTCATTTACATCACCCTTATGCTTGCCTTGGTCTTCTTTAACATTTTGACAAAGCGATATAATTTCGATAGTACGTTCGATGTTTTTTTTATTTATATTTACCCATTTAATAATTTTATTATCTTTTAAATCCCAATGGTCGCTAACAGTCATTTTTCCTTTGGTAATTGTGCCGGTTTTATCAGTACAAATAACATTAACGCTACCCAGGGTTTCTACGGCAGATAATTTATTTAAAACTGCCTGGCTTTTTGCCAAACGTTTAGCGCCCAAAGAAAGTGCAACCGAGACCGTTGCCGGCAATCCTTCCGGCACTACCGCCGCCGCAACCGCCAAGGCTAAAAGAAATGCATCTAGCGTGTTTTTGCTAATTAAATATCCGTAACCCATCATTAAAATTAAAACAATTAAAGCAATAGCAGAGACAGTGCGACCGACTTCGCGAAGCTTTCTTTGCAATGGACTCAAATCCTCTTTAATTGTTCTGGTTTCCTGGGCAATTTTGCCAAATTCAGTGTTAGTGCCAGTATTTGTTATTACGGCGCGCGCTTCTCCTTCCAAAGCTAAAGTACCCATATAGAGCATGTTGTGTTTTGTAATCCCATGCCTAGCAATCAAACCGCTATGTTTATGCTGGGGCTGACTTTCACCTGTTAATGAAGCTTCGTCAATATATAGTGAATATGCTTCAATAATGCGCGCATCAGCTGGCACGTCATCGCCGGAATTTATTACTATAATATCGCCAGGAACAATATATTTTGATAAAATTTCTATTTCTTTTGCATCGCGCATTACCGTACATTTTTTGGGAATTAATTTTTCCAGTTGCTGTAATATCCTCTCCGCTTTGAATTCTTGAGAAAAACCAATTGCGGCGTTTAATAAAACGATTATAAACATAACGATAGCGTCTCTATAATCTTGAAATATCAAGGCAAGCGATCCGGCAATAATTAATAAAATTACCAGTAGATCGGTAAACTGATGAAATATTTTTTTCCACAGCCAAAAATTATCCCGACGGATAATATCATTATAACCATATTTTTTGAGGCGATTAGCGGCCTCCTTTTTACTTAAGCCGTTGGTGTTGGTTTTTAATTCCTGTAAAACAGCTTCTGGTTTTAGATTGGAAAAATCCATTTTATCCTTTTAAATTTCTGCCCGCAAATATCGCCAGCGCCTAAACTGATCGCGATAAAAAATAACTTTTTCGTAGCCAATTTTTTGACAAATTTGCTTAATTTCTTGTTTTTGCCCAGCATCGAATTCTATGTAGATCAAGCCATTTTTTTTAAGATATTTTGGCGCATCAAATAAGAATTTTTTAATATAAAATAAGCCCTTGTCATTAGCAAAAACTGCGCTTTTAGGCTCCCAATCCAATACTGTTTTTTCGACCGCAGCATTATTTTTTAGCGAAACATAGGGAGGATTAGCAAAAATATAATCATATTTTTTGTAAATTTTTCCGAAAATATTTGATTTAATAACGTTGTAGCGATCTGTTTTTATTTTATTAATTTTCAGATTTTTTTGGATCTGTTTAATAAATTTAGTATTTTTTTCGGCAAAATCAACTTTATAAAAGGGGAGAGCGCGTAACAAAGCAATGCCGATGCATCCCGACCCCGCGAAGATATCCAGAATACAAATAGGTTTACCTCGCCCGCCATCCCTAAACGAAGACGTTGCGGGCGGGTGGGGTATGGTGTATGGCTTATGACCTATGGCATATGGCCTAAGACTTTCTATCACTTTTTCCACCCAATATTCAGTCTCGAGACGAGGGATAAGGGGACGATACAAAAGGTCGATTTTTGCCCCTAAAAATTCCTTAAAGCCAATAATGTAGTCAACTGGCTCGCCGCGCTTTAGGCGTTTAATATCTTTTTCTAGCTCTTTAGATTTTCGATTATGATATTTTTCCGATTTTATCCAACCGATTTCTTTAATATAATCAGGCATATTTTTAAATAAAACTAATAATAAAGGCAACGAGAAATCCCAAAACCGTTGCAAACCCAATAGAAAGGCCGCCTTCTTCGTAGGCTTCGGGCATCATAGTGTCGGCCAGCATTGCCAAAATGGCACCAGCCGCGAAAGACTCCAACATTCCCACTGTGTTTAAATCCAGAATGCGTAAAAATATAAAGCTTAAAAATGTTATAGCGGCAAAAATCAAGCCCAAAATTAACCATAAAGTAATGATTTTTCCATTGCTAAATTTCTCTTTTTTTAGTCCTACTAGAGAAGATATGCTTTCGGGAAAGTTTGATAAAATAATTGCCGCTAATACTAAAATACCCACACCAGAGCCAGAAAAAATTGAAATTCCTAGCGCAATTGATTCGGGAATGCCGTCTAAAATAGCCCCTAAAACTATGGCTTGACCATTACTATTAGTGGAAGCATTTTTCTGATTATATTTGTGTTTTCGGCCAATATATTTATGAAGCAGAGAATCGCCTAAAATATAGATTACAGCACCGCCTAAAAAACCAATAATTACAGCGTCAAAACCGCCATGGCTAAATGCCTGGCGCATTAGACCAATGCTTAAGGCACAAATTAATACGCCTGAGCCAAAAGCCATAAAAGCAGCAATAGTACGCTCCTTAAATTTTGCTACTATGCCTGTTATTGCACCAATGGTCAGCGACAAGCCGCCAATTAGTCCATATATTATTACCTGAATCATATCTAAATAATAATATATTTCGCCAATAAAAACCAGAGACCGATTAGATTATCGATAACTTCTGCCCACTAAAAAAGCGATCGCTTAAATAGACGGCAAACAATAAATTATCAACATGAATTATTACAACGCTAACCTTAAACCACCTCGGGGGTGGTAACAGGTTAGACCTGCAAAATATTATTAAGATTAACCTGTTGATTGTATGACGATATATCACAAAAATCCCCGCCGTAGAGGAGGGGATTTTTGTTTAGTGCAGTAGATACGATTTACTTCTTTTGCATTGGTCGGGCTAAATCGATCTTTAAAGCTCTACCACCCATGTCTTTGCCGTTTAATTCTTTTAAAGCTTTTTCTGCAGCTTTGGCATCTTTCATAGTAACAAAACCAAAACCTTTTGATCGGCCAGAGAATTTGTCGGTGATAACTTTAGCTTCAACGACTTCGCCGGCAGCGGCAAAAAAATCTTTAAGTTCGGCATCATTGGTGGTATAAGGCAAGTTGCCTACATAAAGCTTGTTGCCTGCATCCATTTGTTCTTCCATTGTGCGTTCCTTATGCTTCTAATTGCTAGAAGCGACTAAATAATTCGACCCCGGCTGAGTTCCTTAGGGGTATTTCACAATATCCACGTTAGTACTTTCGAACCGTTTAATTGCATTATAGCACGCTCACTAGTAATTTGTCAAATAAGAATCTATAATTTAATTATTAATATAGATAATATACAACAAAAAAGGAACAAATATGCAAAAAACAATCATTCATATCTTTATCCTAATTTTACTGTTAATATTTCCCAAGAACACTTTGGCTCAAAGCAATAGTGATTGGTATTTACAGGATTTTCAATCAGAAATTATTGTCAATACCGATTCTTCGCTAACAATAACTGAAAAAATTACTGCCGACGCCGATAATTTAACTGGCAAACACGGGATTTATCGAGTTTTGCCAACGCGCTATAAAAAAACCAGCACTGAATATGTTAACACGCCAATAAAATTAATTAGTATTACCGATTTTTCCGATAATCCACTAAAATATCAAGAAAAAAAGGATTTTTATAATCACACTATTAGTTGGCAGATAGGGGATGTTAAAAAAGAAGTTCAAGGAGTTAATTATTATAAAATAAAATATACCGTGCAAAATGTTATTAGATTTGACAATAGTAACTTCGATGAATTTTATTGGAATTTAAACGGCAATTTCTGGCAAATTAAAACCGATAAATTTACGGCCAACATTATTTTTCCTTCCAATATTAATTCCTCCAATAGTTCAATAAGTTATTATACCGGTCAACTCGGCCAAACAAGCCAAGATTTAGCCAAATATAGCTGGATAAGCCCCAGCACTCTAAAATTTGTTTCCACAACAACACTTCAGCCCCAAGAGGGGATAACGGCTTCTGTTACATTTCCCAAAAATATTTTTACTCCTTATAAACCGAGCTTTTGGGAAAAATATAGTCAAATGAGCTATTTTTTAATTCCGTTTATTATTTTAATTATTAGCTTTTTACTATGGAAAAAATTTGGTCGCGACCCCAAACTAAATAGAACTATTGTGCCGGAATTTTCTATTCCTAACAATCTATCGCCATTAGAAATGGGAGTAGTAATTTCCGATGGTTCACTAAAAAATAGCTATATTTCGGCGCAAATAATTTATCTAGCCGTTAATAAAATTATTAAAATTGAGCAAATAAATAAAAAATCGTTCTTCGGCCACAACGATTACAAACTAATTCTATTAAGCAATAAAAAAACTAGCTCACAGGATAAATTATTAATCAACGCATTATTTTCAGGAAAAAAAGAAATATTGCTTTCTAATTTACGCAATGTATTTTATAGCAACATTCCCCAGATCTCCCAATCAATTAATAACGAACTTACTAGACAAAGGTTAATCGAACCGCGCAGTAAAATATTTCAAATTATATTTTTGATTTTAGCTTTTGTTTCTTTAGCCTTAATTTTTGTAATGTTTGCGCTAAGCCCTTATGCCGGTTTTTCTGCATTTTTATCATCAATAATTTTTTTGATTTTTTCCTATTTATTAAAACAACGAACTAAAAAAGGGACCGAGTTAATGCTAAAAATAAACGGTTTTAAACTGTATATGGAAACCGCCGAAAAATATCGCCAAAAATTTAATGAAAAAGAAGGAATTTTTGAAAAATTCTTGCCTTATGCCATGATTTTTGGTATTACCAGATTATGGATTGAAAAAATAAAAGCTATTTACGGTGAAGACTATTTTACCCGCTATTATCCTTATTGGTTTGTTGGTTACAGTTTTGGGCATTTCGATGTTGACAGTATTAACCAGACTATAAATTCGCTTTCTAATAGTATGAATTCAGCGATTTCCTCTAATCCTTCCGGCTCCGGTGCAGGTGGAGGAGGATTTAGTGGCGGCGGAGGCGGGGGAGGTGGCGGCGGCGGTTGGTAAAAACTGTCAGCACATTAAGAATTTAGGCGGTGATATTAAATGAATGTTACTCAAATGAAAATTTCTGACATTTCTGGAATATTCGAATAATTACTTCATTTACAAAATGGGAGCTTTGGGAGTTTTTTGTTTTTGTTTAATTAGCAAAGATATCACCTGAATATGTTGCTCTAAAAAGATTAATTTGTTCTCCGCCAGTCGAAGAAGCGCCGCCCGACTGGCCAAAATACATCACCCAAGTATTGGGTGTAAATTCTATAACATCTGGATCAACTAGCGCATTATCTTTAGTTTTACTAATGATCTGATTTTTTAATGGCGTCCACGTTAATCCGTCTTCGGAAATTGCTTTATATAAACCATTTTTGCTTGGTTCTAATATCGAATAATACATTACCCACTTGGTTTTATTATCAGCAATTTTGATTTTTACATCGGGATCAACTGCCATATCGGCTAAACGATACCCGCTTTCTTTAACCCATGTTTTGCCATTATCGCTAGATAAACGCGAACAAATTGACTCGCCGCCGCAAACATAATAAAGGCGGATATTGTTATTCGGCAGTAAAACCAAGTCGGGAACAGAGGCAAAATAATCATCTTCCTTGCTCGAATCAACAGCGATACCTTGTTTTGTAAAATTTTTACCATCACTTGATGTAGCTAAATAAAGATTGCGCTGATTGGCGGTACCAGGAGGCCCATCTTTTTGACCAGGATTTTTTCTTGGCGCTTGCTCGTAGAGCATAATCCAACTGTTATCGGCTAATTGTAGCGTGGCCGGATTCGAGATCATTTTACCGCTGTCTTCAGTGACTTTAGTTGAAATAAGACTAGAAAAAGTTTTTCCATCCGCAGTTTCGACATAAGCAATGCCACCTTGTCCATTTAGAAACATCCGAAATAGCCCTTCCGATATCTTATGGGTATCAGTTGAGGTAGTATTAGTCATTAAAACAGTCGGGTCTTTTGTCCATGCCTCCGCTTCTTTTACCGCTGAGGCTTTAGGACTTGGTGCGGTGGAGCTAGGATTGCCGTGTTTTATCCAATTTCCCATTTTATCTTTAATCCAAGTATCTTCATCGCCGCGCAAAAATATTAAGAGTGCGCTGAGCGCAATAATAATTAAAATTATTATCCACCACCATTTAGCTAAAAATGATTTTGGAGATTTATTTTCTTCATTCATTTTACTCCTTTATAAATATTTTTTAAAAAATTCCAGCATTATTTGAGGGTCTTGGCCAACGAGATTATATACCTCAAAACGCGGCATTGGTTTTTCTATCCAATACAGCTCTTTGGGTCCAGAAAAATTATTAAAGATATTTTTTGTATCTTCTTGGGTTGTCCATTTGTCATACTTACCTTGAATGTGTAAAACCGGTATTTTTACATCTTTAGCATACGCTATTGGCGACATTTCTTTAAAGGGATACCCGCCGCGTAGACGCGCAAATAATTCGACAATTGGCATCATCACTAAGCCAAAAACAGTAAATTGTTTTTTAATAAAAGCTTTCAGGAAAACCAGCATAGAAATCGGCTGAATCAGCATGGCGCATTTAACGTTATTGATCTTGTTCGACAACTTGCTTAACGCGATAATGGTAGAATTAGCACCCATACAAAAACCGGCAAAACCGATTTTTTTAGTATTTAGGCTTTTATTTTTGGCAATATAATCCAAGGCTGCGGCAATATCTTGCCACTCGCTTAAACCAACACCGGTAATAGCATCGCCGCTCTGACCGCAATTTCGCAAATCTAAGGTTAAAACCCAATAACCGGCCTTATTTAATTCCTGAGTTGTTTTGAGTAAATCGACGTTAATATTAAATAGTTTAAACGGAAATTGATATTTAATATTAAAACCGGTGCGGCAAAACGGCATCGGGTGGGATTGGATTATTATTTTATCGCTCACGCCCTTAATAAGCCAGGCTTTAATTTTTATGCCATCTCTAGTTACAAATTCTACGTCTTCATATTCCATACCATAATCTTTTGGCGTTTTGTCAATTTTCTGTCGGAATGGTTTAATGATGGAAGTAGCAAAAACCCAACAAATAATTAGCAAGATTAAAACGATTGCAACAATCACAAGAATTAAGTAAGTGTATAACATTAGTTTTTGTTCTCCAAAAATTAAATAATCCGTTAATAACACAAAAAAATTTAGATCTACTATAATTATACCATTAAATTAAGTCTCTAACGATTTGTAACGGATGTAATTTTTAATATTTTCAATAATATCCACTCCGACAACCTCAATTCCTTTGGGAAATTTATTCATTTTTTTCCTTGACAAAAACCTTCCTTTTCCACTTCTGAAGTGGAAGTAAGTGGTTAGTATAATATATTAAAACTAATTTTTTAAAAAATTTAATTTATATGATTCGTGGAGGTAGGAGAGAAGTTCGAGGTCGATTTCGGATTTTTTAAAAATATCCAGATAATACAAGTAGCGGTTAGGGGACATTTGAATTATTTTAAATTTTTTCTTGGTTTCAATTTTAGCGCTAATACGAAAATCAATTCTTACTCTGTCGCGCAAAGTCCAAACTGCGCCAAAAGTGTAATTGCTAACCAAATGAATACAGCAGGGGAGTGATTCGATTTTTAGCGGCCCGATATTTTTTTCGATTTTTTTAACTAAATAATCAAAAAGTTGTTTGGCATATTCTTTATTTGCAAAATGATTTTCCAGTGGATAGATTTTACAAGAATGTTGCTGGTTGATTTTAGCAAATTCTCGATGGCATTTAGGACATTTCCAGAGTTTTGTTTTCTTTGGCATATTCTCCTTATATTATTGGTGGACCAGGAGGGAATTGAACCCTCTGCCTCCTCAATGCGAATGAGGCGTTCTACCGATGAACTACTGGCCCATAGTTAGCAAGGTTGCTTTAAGGTTACTTGTGGTTACTAACGATTACTTAAAATTACAGTTGGTTACTATGCATCTGGATTTTAACATTTATTTATGCTAAAATAAAGTCGTAAAAAGGGGAAAATATGAAAATTGTCAAAATAAACCCCCAAAATCCCGAGCCGGAAGCAATTAAAGAAGCTATTAATGTATTAGAAAATAGGGGAGTGATAGTCTATCCCACCGATACTTGCTACGGACTAGGCGCAGATATGACTAATATTTTCGCTGTTGATAAATTATTTAAAATAAAAGGTCGCGATTTTAGCAAACCGGTTTCTGTAATTGTAAAAAATATTGCCCAAATAAAACAAATTGCCTTGGTTGAAGATAAACAAACAGAATTTTTGAAAAAATATTTGCCAGGAAAAATTACCGCAGTACTATTAAATACAGATTTTACCAATTTCAAAAGTAACTCTATAGGTATTCGTATACCCAAATATAAAATTACCCAATTAATTTCTGAAGGATTAGATAAACCATATTCCTCAACTTCTGCTAATATCTCCGATCTTGGACCATGCTACGATATTCCAGAACTGATATATCAATTTAAAAATAGGGAATATAAGCCTGATTTAATCTTAGACGCCGGCATATTGCCAAAATCTGATCCTTCCACGGTCGTCGATTTAATAAAATGGCCGCCAAAGATTATTCGTCAAGGAGCAGAAAAAATAGAAATATAACATATGTGCCGATGTGGCGGAACTGGTATACGCGTAGGTCTCAAAAACCTATTCTCGCAAGGGATTGTGGGTTCGACTCCCACCATCGGCACCACGTAGGAAAAGTCAAAGAGTTTTGGTTCGCCTCGCTTCGCTCGGCGACTAATTTGTATTCAATTTTGGGGGTAAAAACGAATTGGCGGTTTCGCAAAATATGGTTCGAGCCGATGTTTTTC
>JAMDBS010000135.1:2723-5088 GCA_023487325.1 Patescibacteria group bacterium | reverse complement strand
AAAGTTAATTCATCGGCTAAATGTCTCGGATATTTATCTCTGTTAAATAAACTCATAGTCTGTCTGGGTAATTAGAAATTATACCATCAATACCAAGGTCCTTAAGGTAATCGATCTTTTTTTGGCTATTAACGGTCCAGGCACAAATTTTAATGCCTCGTTTCTTAAATAATTCGACCTTCTTTTTTGACAAAAAATGATGATTAATACTTAAATAATCCGCACGGGCATTTCTAACCAGCCAACAAATATAATATTTTGTTACTGGCAAAAACAAAATGGCTAAAAAATCAGAAATAAACCAAAAATTTAAAGTATTAGTGGCGCGAAAGACTAAAGCTGTAATGATATCCGGCTCAATACTTTTAACTTTTCTAATCTCAGAAGGATGATTTGAAGAAATCATCACATTTTTCATATTAACTTTATAATCACGCAAGGTTTGAACAACCACCCTCGCACTATCTTTAACCTTTAACTCAATATTAAAGCCAACCTTACTGTCCAAAATCTCTAAAACTTCGCCTAAGGTTGGGACTAATTCGTTATTTTTTAATTTTATCTCTTTTAATTCCGCAAGGGTTAAACGACTTATTCTCTGATTTTTTTTAGCCAAACGTCTAAGCGTGCTATCGTGAATGATTACTGGATGTTCATCTTTAGTAATACGAACATCGAACTCTACCATATCAACTCCTAAGGACAAAGCTTTTTTGAAGGAAGATAAAGTGTTTTCGCACGCATAAGCTTTTGCCCCACGGTGCCCAATTTTTAACATATTTTTTTATAATGAAATCAGCATGGACAATGTCCCGACTAAAGTCGGGACGGTCTTTGTCCCTCACCTCTTGCAGTAAACATGGGCTTGTGCAGAATTGAACTGCAAACCTCTACGATGTGAACGTAGCGCTCTAACCAATTGAGCTACAAGCCCATTAGACAGGAAATAATTTCAAGGTGAGGGATGAATGTAATGCTCTAACCAGCCAAGTCTGCCTGCCGGCAGACAGACTAATTGTCCCTGAAAAAAATAATTTTATTTTTAATCAAAAATATTAATAATTATAACACAAAAAAACTTAATTAGCAAAAGGTGAACAATGGGTTGTAATTTAAATATTTTTGTGGTAAAAATAGAATATAAAACAAAATAATACCAAGACAAAATCGATATTAATAAATTCTATATGACCAGGTCAGAAATCAACTTCTTGGATGAGAAGGATAAACTAATTAAAAAACCTAAAAAGAAACTACTACTTGTCAGTAAAATCATTGTATCTTTACTGATTATTTTTATAATCCTTGTTGTTAGTTTCAGCTTCGGTATTATTTCGTCAGGTGAAAACCTTTCAAAGACAGAAAACCTTTCAAAGACACTAGGCAACCTAAGTCTCTGGCAACAAATCAAGCACCTTATTAGCAGCAACGATAAACAAATTAACGGCGAAGAACAAGATCGAATTAATATCTTAATGCTCGGTATTGGCGGGGAAGGTCATGACGGACCATACTTAACCGATACTATGATTTTAGCCAGTATTAAACCATCAACCAAACAAGTTTCAATGATTTCTATTCCGCGTGACTTATTGGTGCCGGTGCCGGGTTATGGCTGGCGTAAAATTAATACAGCCAATTCATTTGGCGAAAGCTCTGATCCGGGCCGAGGCGGCGATCTGGCCAGCAAGGTTGTTAGTAATATCTTCAACCTGCCGATCCATTACTATATTCGTGTTGACTTTGACGGCTTTATGCAGATGATTAATGATCTTGGAGGTGTCACCATTGACGTAGAAAATACTTTAAATGATATGCAATACCCTGTCAAGGGAAAAGAAACAGCCACTACATCAGAAAGGTATGAACATTTATATATTGAAAAAGGCACCCACCACCTCGACGGCGCTACCGCCTTAAAATATGTTCGTTCGCGCCACGCTGCGGGTATTGAAGGGTCAGATTTTGCCCGGGCACAAAGACAACAAAAAGTAATTGTTGCCGTAAAAGACAAACTCTTAGCTTTTGACACTATATTTAACCCCTACCGCATCACTAGAATTATGGACACGCTAAGCCAGCACCTTAAAACCAATATGCAGGTTTGGGAAATCTTACGCCTATCTCAATTAGTGAAAGGCATTGATCGAAACAATATTTTTAACCGCGTTCTGGATGATGGCCCGACCGGACCGCTTTATAGCGCAATGTCTGCCGATGGTGCCTTTGTCCTTAAAACTAAGACTGAAGATTTTTCAGAGTTACAATCTATTGCCCAAAATATTTTTAGCCAAGAAGCTGCTACTCCGCCACAAGTTACCAGGATCGAAATTCAAAACGGCACAATAGGTGAAAATTCAGCGCC
>JAMDBS010000135.1:990-2713 GCA_023487325.1 Patescibacteria group bacterium | reverse complement strand
CTTTTGGGCTTGGCCTTCAGAACGTCACAATACCTGCAAAGCTTGGGTTATCAAATCATTAAAGTAAAAAATGCTCCGACTCAGGATTATGAAAAATCAGTCATCTATAGTCTAAAAAACTCAGACCCAGACTATATTCAACATATCATCGAGATGGCTAAGGTTATTGGCGCTGAATTTTCACCTATTGTGCCGTCTTGGGCACAATCAACCAGCTCAGCGCTAGTTTCGCCTAATGCCGATATCTTAATTATTTTAGGCCAAGACCAAAAGGATTTGTAATATGATGAAAAAACTCCCCAACGTTGTCATTATTGGCCGAATTAATGTCGGCAAATCGGCATTATTTAATCGTCTCACTGAAACCACTAAGGCGATTGTTTCTGATATTCCCGGCACTACTAGAGATTACAATATCAGCCAGGTCAGCTGGCGCGGAAAATCTTTTAATTTAATTGATACCGGTGGTGTTGATACAGAGATTTTAAAAAACAGTATTCGATCTTTATTAAATAAAAAAATAGACCGCCGCAGTGGACAAATTGACCAGGAAATTATCAAGCAAACCCAGCGAGCCATGAGGCAGGCAGACGTGATTTTAATGGTAGTCGATGGCCAGAACGGTCTAGTTAATGAAGACCGCGAATTAGCCCTGGTAGTTAAAAAATTCAGCAAACCGACTATTTTAGTCTGTAATAAAATTGACAGCCAACGCTTCGAATATCAACTTAATGATTTCTTTAAGTTGGGGCTGGGAAAGCCGATTATGATTTCAGCGGCTAGTGGCCGTGGTAGTGGCGATTTTTTGGATGAATTGGTTAAATTAATTAAAGGCAAAAAGGGACGGCCAAAAATTGAAGAAAACCAAAGGCCAATCCGCGTCGGCCTGCTCGGTAAACCAAATGTTGGCAAATCTTCTTTGGTCAATAATATTTTAGGAGAAGAACGGGTTATTGTTTCCGACACACCTCAAACCACCCGCGAACCACAAGACACTGAAATTGAATACCGCGGCCGGAAAATTATTCTTGTTGACACTGCTGGCCTACGCAAAAAAGCTAAAATTCAAGAAACACTAGAAAAACTCAGCACCCAGAAAACTATTCAAACTATTAAACAATCAGATGTTGTCTTATTTGTTAATGAAGCCGATAAAACCCTAACCGTTCAAGATTTAAAACTGGCCGGCTTGGTCCGCGAATATCATAATGGTACAATTATCGTAGCCAATAAATGGGATTTAATTGGGAATAAAAATGAAAAATCAGCCGATCAAATCAAGCATTACTACCGAATGGCTGTACCGTATTTAAGTTTTGCGCCAATTATTTTTGTTTCTGCTAAAACTGGTCAAGGTGTTAATAAAATTCTCGACTTGGTAATTAAAATTGCCGACGAACGACAAAAAGATATTGACCAAAAAGACCTAGACGAAATCATCAAAAAAATTGTTACTAGGAAAAGACCGGTTAAAGGTGCTGGACAAAACAGCCCCATCATCAAAAGTTTTGTTCAGGTTAAAAAGAATCCGCCAATTTTTCTGGTCACTATCGGCAAAGACCAGACATTACATTTTTCTTATGTTAGATTCATCGAAAATCAACTCCGCAAAAAATTTGGTTTTGAGGGCATACCCATCAAAGTAGAAGTTAGATCACAAAAGAGGTAAAATAATTATATAAATCGACCGCCTCGGCTAGGCATAATATTATTCTGGCAACAA
>JAMDBS010000135.1:0-980 GCA_023487325.1 Patescibacteria group bacterium | reverse complement strand
ACAACATTATGAAGTTAATTATTGGTTTAGGTAATCCAGGAAAAAAATACGAAGAGACTTGGCATAATCTCGGCTTTTTAGCAATTGATCAAATAAAACAATTCAGCAACCGCAACTTTTCCGAATTTAAGGAAAATAAAAAATTTAAAGCTGTTATAGCCGAAGCTAATCAAATTGATGAAAAAATTATTCTAGCTAAGCCGCAGACTTTTATGAATAATTCCGGTCAAGCCGTAGCAGCCCTAGCAAAATTTTATAAAATTTTACCGCAAGATGTCTGGCTAATTCATGATGACATTGATCTGCCATTGGGCCGTGTCAGAATCTCACAAAATGCCTCGGCTGGTGGACATAAGGGTGTACAATCGGTAATTGATTCAATCGGAACCCAACAATTCGTCCGCTTTCGTGTTGGTATTGATTCAGATAAAAAAGGCCAAATTCCAACCGAAGATTATGTCTTGCAAAATATCGGTTCAGCTAATAAAATAATAATTGATGAAGCTATTAAACAAATCGTTGCGGCTATTGAATTGGCTTTGATCGCCAGCATCACTGAAGCAATGAATGAGTACAACTAAATAAATCGGAAATCAACATAGCGCCCAAAGAAGCGCTTTTTTTAATACAAAAACCTCCAAAATCCTGCCCATCAGCGTAAGATAATATTGACTAGCAATAAAACCTTAACTTGGGGCTACTTGCTAGGCTAGGAGGGAATGCCTAGTTTTTGCCGCTGACCAGCAGGATCTTAGAGGCTTAAAAAACGTTATACTTTCAAACCATTTTTAAAGAATATCGTATCTTAACAAATAAAAGTTAATTTGTCAATAGAGCCGTCAAAAATAAAAAGGCCTCGACTTATTAGAGTCTCGGCCTAAAAAAATAAAAGATCAGTAAATTAAGTAATAGCTTTCAACCGGCCGCTTCTACACCAGCTCCTGTAATTTCCATAATTGCGGCCGGTTGAAAGCTATTAC
>JAMDBS010000027.1 GCA_023487325.1 Patescibacteria group bacterium | reverse complement strand
TTATGGTCTATGGACCTAAAATGAGGTGAAGATATGAAAACGGAAAAAGTAATGAATTTAGAAGAAATGCGAGCGGCTTTGCCAAAATTATCTAAGAGATTATCGGCAATTGAACTACTTCCCCTATTTGCAAAAATTGTTTTAGATTGTGAAAAAATCGATAAAAAAACCAGTCTGTTCTACCTTCATTCATTTTGTATATTCACTACTAGCGAGCCTGATTCAGAATCTCTAAATGGGCCTGAGCCAATTTTTGACTGGATTACTAAATATTGCCAGCACGATCCTTCGCAATCAGCAAATATAATTCCTGCTATCAATGTATTTCTTGACAATATTCATTATTGGACATTAGGGGATTGTATTTTCCCGAGAAATAGAATGTTTTGTGATTACGTCTTCCACGAGTTTTACCTTGATCCTTGGCAAAAATACGCTTTGGCTTTCTTTAAGGATTTTATTGAAAATGTTGTATCGAAAGAATCTTACAATATTGGTTTGAGCATAGAAGCCATTAAAACAATCCTGCAAACCATAAAAAATATGCCCGTGAGCGTTGAGATGTTACGCATAGCATTAGAAATTCCTAATAATCTCGAGATGAATAACCATGAATTATACACTCACAATACTTTGATAAATGAAATCAGAGATTTCCTTAAATTTGCGGCTGACAAGCTAACTATTCGATTAAATTCCTGCCAAAATGCGGCTGAGCAAAAAGCAACCAGAAAGGAATTGCGGGAAATTCTCAAGGCGCTGAGGCCGAACACCAAAGAGGCTTTTGCTAGAGGAATCGTGGAAGTTTTGGTTAAACAAAAAAATGCTGATGGCAAAACCACAGGATATGCAGGCATAGTCGAGACACTGCTTGCATAAATTCATCTTTCCAAAATTGAGATAACTTAAAAACAGGCAGTAAATTCTGCCTGTTTTTCTTAATTATTACACTTATTTTACCTTCTCCACAATCTTCTTGAATTCATCCGGATGGTTTTCGGCCAGGTCAGCTAGGATTTTGCGATCTAGTTCGATATTCTTATCTTTGAGTGCTCTCATAAATCTTGAATAAGTAATACCATGCGCGCGGCAGGCTGCGTTGATTTTAATAATCCAAAGACTGCGAAAATCTCTTTTTTTAGCCTTGCGGTCGCGATAGGCATAGACTCCGGCGCGGGTGGTGGCTTGCTTGGCCAGTCTAATTAATTTTTTTCGGCCATGGCGATAGCCCTTGGCCAGCTTTAAGATTTTCTTGTGTCTTTTTTTAACTTGTATTCCCCGTTTAACTCTCGACATATGCTTCCTTGTTTAATTGATAATTGATAATTGAAAATTCTATTTAAGGTTTGGTAATAATTTTTTTAAATGTTTAACGCTAGCCTTGCTGACAACAAAATTTTGTTTAGCGCGACTCTTGGTTCTTTTGGACTTTCCGCTAGTTAAATGCTGCGCGGACATGCCGCGGCGAATAATTTTTTTATTTTTGGTGATTCTGGCAATACGTTTGGCAGCGGATTTGCTTGTTTTAAGTTTTGGCATAATTCCTCATTTATTTGGCTGGTTTTAAGATAGCTAAGATAATATTTTGATTCTTCTTGGTCGGTGATTCAAATTGCCCCTGACAAATTTGGCTAAATTTATCAATTATTTCAAAGGCTTTGCTGGCAAACATTTTTTCCCGGCCGCGTAAAATGATAAAAACTTTTACCTTGTTGCCTTGATGAAAGTAATTGCCCTACCTCTTGGCTTTGACTTCCATATCATGCTGACCAATATTAATACTCAATTTCACTTCTTTGACTTCAGGATTTTTTTGCTTGCTTTTTTGCTTTTGGATTTGCTTGTTTTTCTGATATTCAATTTTTTTGACATCCATCAGTTTGCAAACCGGCGGGTTGGTATTGGCGCTGACTTCCATCAGATCCAACTCCTTGTCGTAGGCCAACATTCGCGCTTGGTCAATACTCATTTTCCCAAGCATCTTGGCTTTTTCATCAATCAAAATTACTTCGTTGTAATTGCCCTGATTGGTTGAAAGATCTCTAATCTTTTCTCCTCAAATACTTAATATTGATAATTTATTTTTTTTCTAAATTAGCATCTTGTACTATTTTAGCACGTCTGGTAATAATTTTCAAGGCGTGCGGAGCAACTCGGCAAAATATCGGCGTTTTGGCGATAATTTCCGAGCCGACCGTAAGCGGCATTGGCTCGCTTGTGCTTAGGCTAATGGATTTACCGCGCAAGATGCTAGAATAGTTATCTACAGTTTTTTTGCCGATCAACCAGTTAAAGCCTTTGACTAAACTGTTGGGACCTTCAAATTTATTTTTTAAAAAAAGACTGATTGAACTATCGTTGTTTACGCAAGGGCTAAGCAAGGTGGCATCGGTAATGTTGAGCTCGGTCTCAATGTCATCAACATTGACAATAGTTTTAACGGCTTTATCAAGAGTAATTTGCGCAGAACTGACTAAAAACTTTTTAGGTTCTACCAGAGCCAAGCTGACACTTTTCACTCGACGAAATTTTAAAGCCTCGCAAGCTTCTTCCATCTGTGAGGTGCCGATCATTTGGCAAACCAGCTCGCTGGCGTTGACGGGGATAATCCCCAGAACATAATTGGTGCCTTGAAGATAGGCAGCGATTTTATTAATCAAGATATCCGAGCCTACGGCCACAATAGTGGAATATTTTTTTACCATGGCCATTTCCGTATGCTCTTCAATACTGCGCGCCGGCGAAACCACACCCACTTCTCCTTCGATGCCTAAAGTACCCAAAATTTTTCTTAGCTTTTTTTGGGCACTGGTTGTAGAGAGATTTTTAGGTTGTTCTAAAATATAATAATACACAATTGGTTATTCCAATTCGTATTTTCCGGACTTTTTATCTTTAATTTTATTTAAAGGTCTTTTTTCTGAAGATTCCCGAATTGCGTCTTGAGTTTTGGCTGACGCTTCTTTCTCGGTTAACATGGCGCTTTTACCCACAAACTGGGCGCCTGACTTGATGATCAGGTCTCGCGTGGCGATACTGCCATAAACTTTGCCGCTAGGAGAAATTTCCAATCTCTTGTTGGCAGTGATCGAGCCATTAACTTTACCGGAAATAATTATTTCCTCTGCCGTGACTGGTCCTTTAACACTGGCTGTTTCACTGACAAAGATATTTTTTTCCGAGATCACTTCGCCATCTACATGGCCATGAATGGTGATATCGTTGGTGTCTTTAAGGATACCATTTAATTTTACATTGGCACCCACCACCGTGCCTGGACCACTGACCGCACCGTCTTTTTCAAACATTATGACTCCTCCCAGTATATCAACTTTCAGAAATAATCCTTAAAAGTTTGTGATATACTGAATTATTTTGATGATTATTGCTACTTTTATTTAATTTATTTTTTTAGCTGCACCCTCTCCCTTATTTGAATTTAATATAGCAGATAAACAATTTTTAGCAAGGGTGGCGGAATTTTCGAAATTAATATAGTTCAACATAGTTCGGCGAGGATATTACCGAACGAAGCGCCGGTTGAGTGAGCTACTATATTTACGAAAGTTTTAGATGTATATTGAGCAAATTAGAAGCGAGCGAATAGGCTGGTTAGGAAGGCCGAAAGTGAGGAAATGTCCTCGTCGAACGTATGCGTCAAGGTCTCAAATTTTTATCAATCGCATCTGTATTTTCTGGGGTAGTGTTTGGTTGATTGAGGTTGCTAAGGGTTGGTTCGCTTGGTTTTTTCTTTTTCTTAATGACAAAAAATATTATTATCAATAGTATCAATAACACCCCGCCGGCCAGCCAATATATCCAGCTGTAATCTTGAAAAGTTCTGGCCACGTCTGATCGGGATAGTACAAATTCATTGCTAGTAGAATTTTTTTGGCAGGCATCAGAGCTGATAGCGCTAATGGTCACCTTGTCACCCTCATTGGCAAAAATATAGGCCGAAGCCTTGCCGTCCGAATTAGCTGTTTGCGTAATACTAGTCCCGGAAGTACTGGCAATATCCGCACCCAATTCGCCTTTATTGGTTTTAATCTGCAAAGAGGCATCGGGGTAAGTGCTAAAATCAAGCTTTCTAGCTACCCTAGATGTGCTTTGAGGAATTTGGTTTTCTTGACCAATGCTGATAGTAATGGGAATTTTATCATAAAAAATATAAAAAGAATCCGAACCATAACCTGTGCCTTGAACATTGCTGGCGGAATAGGTGATGGGTTTCCACTGATAATTGGTCCACTTTTTAGCCTTTAAAGTGACTGAATAAGAGCTGCCCTCGCTAAGACCATCCGTGGAGGTCCATTCCCCCGGGCTAGGCGCCATCAAGCTGCCGCTGGCCTTGGGCGTGTAATCCACCAAATCAAAAAACTCGCTGGGCAGATTGATTTTTGCTCCATTGAGTTTGGCTTTGGCAGTAATTTTTACCACCATCAATGCATCGAATGCCAGCGTATCTGGCGAGATAGCCACAGTAGCCAGCCTGGTCTCTTCTTTTACGGGTTTAACCAAAGATGGCGCACAAGCCGACTTGGCAATCGGAGATGCGCTTGTAGTGGCGGCAAAAACATTGCCCACCAATAGTAAACTAACGATTAAACTAACAATAATTTTCTTCATGCTAACCTCCTACCTTAAAAAATTTGAAATTTATAATTTGAAATTTGAAATGAATTTTTAATGACTTAATTTTTAAAAATTTAAAATTTAACTATCGCAGTTGTTTTATGCGTATATTATATCCTAATACCAGCTTTTCAGCCACATATGATTATAATACGTTTTATAGCTAACAGGCGTACCGATCATCAAGGGATAAAAATATATAAAAAATCCGGCGATTAAAACGAGCAAAACAACTGCGATAGTTTTTAAATACTTTTGCTTTTTAGACCACAATTCGGCCAGAAAGCCGCCAACCAGCAGTGCCAAGAGTGGGATAACCGGCAAAAATAAATATAAAAAAGTTATTCTTTTCACGACCGTCCAAGAAATAAATAAAGCTGTAATCGCTAAGACAAGAAACAATAAATTAATTTTCTTTTCTTTAATAATTCTAAAAATCGCGTAG
>JAMDBS010000179.1 GCA_023487325.1 Patescibacteria group bacterium | reverse complement strand
CGCTATTTTAAAACTCCATGATGAATTAATCGCTTCCGGAGGCTATGAGATGGGTATAGCAGAAGGAGAGGGTGTGTTGCGTACCACTAAATCTCTAGGCCCAAAAATGATTGAAGAAAATCCGCCCGAGACCGAACTTCCCAAAGAGAATGTCTATCGCCAGACTATAAATAATGAATTAAAAGAAAAAGCCTTTGAAGAAGAAAATCCTCAAGAAGAGCTTAAGGAATCAGGGGTGGATAAATTGTACGAAAAGATAACGAATAATCAGAATATTACTAAATCTGTCAGACCAGAAAAAGAATCTGGCGAGTTGCACGATGGAGACGTGATAAAATTTGAATAAATTTATTTTAAGTTCTATTATTTTATTTTTATCAATTTTTGTTCCTCAAAAAGCCATTGCTATCAGCGGCAACGTAGTTATTAATGAAATTTTTCCCCATCCAGCCAGCGGATCAAAAAATGAATTTATTGAAATCTATAATCCAACCAATATGCCGGTCGATCTTTCCGACTGGCAATTGGATGATATCGCTAACGGCGGATCTAGTCCTTATAAAATAAATTCTGGCACTATAATTAGTGCCTATGGGTATCTAGCGTTTTATAAATCCGAAACTTCAATTGCTTTAAATGATAGCGGCGATACGGTGCGCTTACTTAATCCTGGTGGAGAAGAAATTTTTAGTGTTAGCTATACTGAATCAGAAAAGGATTTAATTTACGCTCGTGATATTAGTGACATATGGTATTGGACAAAACAAGCTACGCCAGGGGCAATAAATGCTGATAAAATACAATACTCAAAATCAGTATTTATTAACGAAATTTTGGCTGATCCGAGTGAGGGGACAGATAGTGAATTTATTGAAATTTATAACGCGTCAAATCAAGCCATCGATTTGTCCGGGTGGTATATAGATGACGCAAAAGATAGTGGTTCTAGCCCATATAAGATAGGCGAGGGGACAATTATCGAGCCAAATTCATATCAAGTTTTTTACCATAAAACAACAAACATTTCTCTAAATAACGATGGGGATAGCGCGCGGTTAATCAATCCGTTAGGCGAGGAGGTTTCCTCTATTCCCTACCCCAAATCCGAAAAAAATTCTTCTTATATTCGCACTAATAACGGCACTTGGCTTTTTACCAATAAAATAACACCGGGTAAAATTAATATTCTTATTTCCCCTGCCGAAGAAAAATTTTTTTCGGATTTTTCCTATTTTATTGCGAAAAAAATTAAAACCGGAGAAGTGGGTAGCTATTTAGACAAGCGGGTAGAAATTTCCGGTACATTAGTTGATAATAATGGCCAAACATTTTATATCGATGATGGTTCGGGCCAGGCCAAAATAACTATTCAGGCGAAAACCAATATTAGCAAACCCAAAATGCGCGTGGGCGATATCATTAAGGTTATTGGTTGGGTAGATGAGTACAGAAATGTTTTTCGAGTTTTGCCGGAAAACGAAGAAGATATCAAAGTCGAGAGTGGAAAGTCTACAAGTCCGCGAGTCAAAAACGATAACAACCAAGTACAATTAGCCGAAAATAAGACCACTAGCTTTGTTATAATGCCCGGAGAAAATAAGATAAATAACCTCTTAGCCGGTTTAAATAGTGTTGATTATAATAATAAATCGTCAAGTGCTTTGACGCGAATGTTAAAAATTGTTATTATTACAAGCAGTATTTTACTGATTTTATTAATTTTTCAATATTTATGGAGCAAAAAATTATTACCAGTTCCCAAGCAGAAACTCAGGAATTGGCGAGAAAAATAGCGCAAAACCTTAAACCCGGCTCAATCATTGCTCTAAAAGGTGATTTGGGAACAGGAAAAACCACTTTTACCAAAGGTATTGCTTGGGGTTTGGGAATTAAAGAAAATATTAATTCCCCCACTTTTTTAATTATTAAAGAGCATGAAATAAAGTCGAAGGTGGAAAGTCCGCGAGTTAAAAATCAGAATATTAAGCTCATACATATCGACGCATATAGGTTAAAATCAGCTAAAGAAGCAAAGAAAATTGGTTTGGATGAATATTTTAGTAAGGACAATATTTGTATAATCGAATGGCCAGAAAATATTACCGGCATTTTACCTAAACGAACTAAATTTATTGCCCTGAAACATCTCGGCGAAACCAAACGAAAAATTATAATTAAATAATCATTATGTATTTATTAATTGACACTTCCAGTGAAAAAAATTGGTTGGCAATAAATGATGGCAAAAACAATATCCAAGAAATTTCTTGGAGCGCTTATAAAAATCAATCTAGAGACTTATTGCCAAAGATTGACCTATTGCTTAAAAAAAATGAATTAGCTCCCAGAGATTTAAAAGGAATCGGAGTATTCCGCGGTCCGGGAAGCTTCACGGGATTAAGAGTGGGAATTAGCGTGGCTAACGCTCTGGCGTGGAGTTTAAATATTCCCGTTTTTGCGATTAAAAATCGGCAAATAATAAATCCGCCTAAAGCGAAACATTTTTCTAAAATTATTACTCCTTCCTATTAGTTTGACTAGTGATTTTAAGAAGGATATACTAAATACTAGAATAATACAATTATTATCTCACCATTGTGAGGATTTATGGAATTTAGCCAAATTAATAACAATCCACAGAATCTATCTATTATTTTTAAAGAATTAATTGCCAATCTAAAAAATGTCGAGGTAGAAAACCGTAAAGAACAATTACAGGAAATTCCTACCCTCGAAACAAATTGGGTAACGCACTCGGCCTCTCAGGTATACGAAAAAATCCGTAATGCCATTGATTACAGAGAAGAAAATGTTTTGCGCCGTTCGGCTATCGAGCGCATTATTAATCGCCGAACCAGGAGCAAAGAGGAACCGTTACAACTCGCGCAACATTTGGCGCAGGAATTAATCCAATCTGGTTATATTTCCAGCCAAGATATTTCTTCTGTTAAAATTAGCAAGCTGACGCACAGTATCGAGCGCTATTTTTATTTTTCCTCGCTAGATCCCGAGAGAGGCAGAAATTATTATATTGCGCTTGCCTCGGCCGAGATAGAAGATATTGTAGCGCCCCAGAAAAAAGAAAAAGTTATCTTGGAAACTATTTTTAGAATCTGCCAAGACCAAATTCAGTTTGTTAGTGATTTAGATAAAAACCATCAGCTTTATATTGCTCTTAATAAAATATTTTTAAAATATGATTCGCCGATGCTAATTTATATGCTGATGGAAAAAATATATCCAGAAATAACAATTTATGATGTTAAAAATCCTAAAGCGGAAATCAGCCGCCAAGATTTATCGGATATTTTTAATAATATTAATAAATTGTTAAAGAACAACTTGTCGCGTCAATTTACCAAAATGGTCAAAAAATATTATCCGGTTTTTATCTTTTTTAAGGACGTTGTTTCGCAAAATCCATCTCGTTATGAAATAGTTTTTCAGCAGCCAAACAAACTCGAGGCGGAAATTAATTATTTTACCGAAGAATCATACATCAAAACTAAATCAAATTTAACGCGCGGCATTTTTCGCGCGATTTTATTCATTTTTTTAACAAAAATGATTTTAGCTTTTATTCTGGAGCTTCCTTATGATGTCTATGTTATAGGAAAAATCAACTATGTTCCCCTATTTATCAACTTAATATTTCCACCTCTATTGATGTTTGTTTCGGCCAGTTTAATTAAGGTTCCCGGCAAGAAAAATACCGAGAAACTAGTATCAATAATTAAAGACATTGTTTATAAAGGCAAGGACGAAACTCCAACTAAGGCGCTTTATTCTTCTCGCTCGACTGGCCTTAATGCAATTTTAACAATGTTTTATGGCCTAACTTTTGTTGTTAGTTTTGCTCTCGTCATTTGGGTATTAATTAAGCTTGATTTTAATTTAATCAGCTCTATTTTATTCTTTTTCTTTTTATCGGTTGTGAGTTTCTTTGCCTTTCGCCTCAGACAAAGCACCCGCGAATTAGTGGTTGTTCAGGAACGCGAAGGCTGGGGAGCGACAATTATTGATTTCTTTTTATTGCCATTTTTAACTATTGGTCATTGGATTTCGGTTAAATTTGACAAGGTTAACGTGTTTTTATTTATTTTCGATTTTATTATTGAGGCGCCATTTAAGACCGTTCTGGAGGTAGTAGAAAATTGGTTTGCATTTATTAAGGAAAAAAAAGACGAAATGATGTCGTAAAATCGGAGGGGTATTTTGGGGCAAAAACCATACGCTTTAAGTGTCAGTGCTATTTTTGATCAATACAAAACTAGTTCTTTGGGTTTGACCTCGACTAAAGCCAAAGAGAGACAGGCTCGATATGGTCTAAATCAAATTGCCCAAAAAGAGAAAACTAATTATTTATTACACTTTCTTTTACAATTCACCAGCCCCCTGGTTTATATTTTAATTATTGCGGCGATCATTTCGGGAATTTTAGGGCATTTAACCGATACCTGGCTAATTTTAGTAATCGTTTTATTTAATGCCCTAATTGGCTGGATTCAGGAAATAAAAGCGGAAAAATCATTGCAAGCTTTAAAAAAAATTATCGCCTTGCGCACCAAGGTTATTAGGGATAATGAAGAAGTGGAATTGTCAGCGATCGACTTAGTGCCTGGCGATATTATAGTTATTGAGGAAGGAACAAGAATTCCTGCGGATTCTCGATTAATAGAAGCCAAAGATCTTAAGATAGACGAGTCTATTCTTACTGGTGAATCCGTGCCAAATTATAAAACAATCTCGCCCTTACCGTCTTCTACGCCTTTGGCCGATCAAACAAACATGGTTTTCGCCAGCACTATTGCGGTAGGCGGCCGCGGCCGAGCAGTAGTAGTAAATATTGGCAAAAATACTGAAATCGGAGAAATCGGCCAAGAAATCACTGCCCTGGAAGAAGAAAATTCACCGTTGATTTTAAAAATTAAAGACTTAAGCAAGAAAATTCTTTATTATGTTTTGATTGTTTGTCTTGCTTTTTTTGTTTTAGGGTTAATTAGAGGCATGAATTTTTTTGAAATGTTTTTAACTTCCGTAGCAGCAGCAGTGGCGGTTATCCCTGAGGGATTGCCGGCAGTGATCACTTTAACTCTAACGATTGGCGTCCATCAACTAAGCAAACAGTCAGCAATTATTCGCAAATTGGTGGCGGTAGAAGCCTTGGGGTCAGTGACAGTTATCGCGACAGATAAAACTGGCACCCTGACTTTAAATCAGATGACCGTGGAAAAAATGTATCTTTCCAATAGAATCATTGATGTAAGCGGCAAAGGTTATTGGCCGCTTGGATCTTTTAAGGAAAAAGGGCAAATAATTAAAAAAGACGATCGGCAGATTACTAATTTTTTAAAAATCGCGATTTTATGTAATAATGCTTCCCTTATTAGGGAAGATGATAATTGGCATATTTTAGGCGATCCGACCGAAGGCTCGCTAATTACTCTGGCGGCTAAGTTTGGTATTTATAAAGAAGACGTTCAATTTAAGCATTTGCGTTTAGACGAAGTGCCATTTTCTTCAGAGTATCATTTTATGGCCACGCTTCATAGTTTAACAAAGAATAATTTTGTTGCTGTTAAGGGTTCGATAGAAAAAATATTGCATCTGTCGAAATACATTCAAACTAAAAATGGCATAATACTATTAAACAAAACCAAAAAACAAGAAATAATAGCTTTGGCTCATACATGGGCAGGGCAAGCATATCGGATTATTGCCTGCGCCTATAAAAAAGTTAGTACTAAAACTAAAAATATAAGCATTAATAACGTAAATAGTCTTATTTTTACTGGTTTTTGTGCCATTGAAGATCCGCCGCGGCTGGAAGCTGCCAGCGCCATTAAAAAAAGCCAATTAGCGGGAATAAGACCTATTATGGTTACTGGTGATCATCCCGCTACAGCCTTGGCGATTGCGGTTAAATTGGGCATAGCTAAGCCTAATAGCGAAGTAATTACTGGCTATAATTGGCAAAAATTATCTAAAGAGCAACTGAAGAAAAAAATCGAGGTCACCAATGTTTACGCACGCATCAGCCCATGGCAAAAATTAGAAATTATAGATTTTTTGCAAAAAAATGGCGAGATCGTCGGGATGACTGGCGACGGCGTTAACGATGCGCCGGTGCTAAAAAAAGCCAACATCGGCATTGCGATGGGAATTGGTGGCACAGATGTGGCAAGAGAAGCATCAGAAATGATCTTGGTAGATAATAACTTCGCTACTCTTGTTAATGCGATAACAATCGGCAGGACTATTTTCTCCAATATCCGCAAAGCTGTTTTTTTTCTAATTTCCACTAATATCGGGGAAGCAATGACTTTGCTTTTCAGTCTATTAATCGGACTACCCTTGCCATTGATTGCCGTTCAAATTCTATGGACAAATGTAATTACCGACAGTTACGGAGGCCTGTCCTTGACGATGGAATCTGCCGATAATAATGTAATGCGTCAGGCCCCGCGGCCCATAAACGAAGGAATTCTAACCAAAAACATTACGCTTCGCTCGGTGATTATTGCAACTATTATGGCTATAATTACTTTGAGTCTATTTTTCTTTTATATTAAATCGGGAGCGTCTTTAGAAAAATCTCGCTCAATTGCTTTTGCGACTATGTCATTTTTGCAAATCATGAATTTATTTAATGCACGGTCTTTTAAAAAGTCAATTTTTCATAATTCATTTTTTACTAATAAATATCTGCTTTTGGCCGTGCTTACTAGCGTAGTTTTGACCGTTGCCACTGTCAGTTGGCCAATCTTTACCAAACTTTTTCAGACCGTGCCATTAGACTCACTCGATTGGTTTAGGGTTATTTCTTTTTCAGTGCTAATTATTGTTGTCGTTGAAATTGAAAAAATAATTCGCAAAATATCGAATTGTTCTATAAATGAATAAAAAACCGCCACATTGTGGCGGGAAAAGAAATGAAGTGTTTTTAATTATCCAATCAGGTGATTTTTGAGCCAACGGAAAAAGTTGCGTTCTTCTTTAGTTTTTCGGCGGTCGATTTTCCATAAATATACCGTTAGGCAAATGAGCAGGAACGAGAAAAAGATAAAGGGAAAGGTTATTAAAATAATAATGCGTTGGTTAGCTTCTTGAGCTGCCTTTTGAATGATGTGATCAGCAACCAATTTTTTCACCTCCCGATATCAATTTTAAGGACCTAGTTGAAAAAGCCAGAAATTTTTGCTATATTGGTGAAAAGAATTAATTTTGGACGGTTAGCTCAGCTGGTTAGAGCGTTACATTGACATTGTAAAGGTCACTGGTTCGAATCCAGTACCGTCCACCAAAATTAATTCTTTTTTATTTTTCTAAATTCAATTACCAATATAGATATGGCAGCGGCAACGGGAATGGCAATTAAAGCGCCAACAATTCCGGCGATTTTTCCGCCAATAAGCAAAGCGATAATAATAATAATGGGTGATAAGCCAACCGCTTTGCCCATAATTTTTGGCACTAAAAAGTGAGCTTCTATTTCTTGTAAAATTATATAAGCCACAACTGCTAAAATAGCTTTAATCCAACTGCCAAATATTAGGGCAAATAAAACTGCAATAATGCCGGTTAAAGTTGCGCCGATAAATGGTATAACTTCCAATATGGCGCCTATTACGCCAATAGTTAAAGCATAAGGGATACCCATTATATATAAAACAGTACTTACCAAAACCCCCATGATTAGTGAAAGTAAGATTTGACTCCTAAACCAATGGCCAATTTTTTCAGTAATTTGTTTAATTACCTGCAAAACATGGGTTTGTTTTTCTGTTGGAAAAAAAGAAGCAATAAAAGCATTGACTCGGGTTTTGCCAATTAAGGCATAAAAAGAAATTACTAGAATGGTAATGGTTGAAAAAATTCCACCGAATAGCACAATTCCTGCCGAAAAAATTCCACCAGAAATATTGCCCAGCTGTTGAGAAATATTTTCCAATATCTGCTGCCAATTAGGAAGATAGCTGGCGATTTGGTTATAAATAGGAGTAATTTTAGTTATATAATAAGGAAGATTGTTAGCAAGATTAGCAATTTGGCTAACTAATGGCGGAATCAGTAGCGAAAACATTAAAGCAATAATCCCTAGTAAAACCAAGTATAAAAAGGAAGTAGTAATAGCTCGAGGTATTTTTCTATTTTCCGCCCAATCTACCATAGGCTCTAAGGCAACCACAATAATTGCCGCGATAAAAAGAAGCAAGAGCACATCTCTGATAAAGTACAAAACTAAAATTCCTGCTAAGATTAGGAAGAATCTAATTAAAGTGTTTGTAGAAATCTCTATTTTGTTCATTATTTTTTTCCTTCCTTTATTAATATCACAATTATAACAAAAAATTATAAAGCTGGTAAGATTAAGCGCTCTTGTTTTTGGACATTGCCGCTGCCAATTTGGTCAATTATCCCACCTTTGCGCATCAATGCTTCCTCGAGTAGGTCTTTGTTGCCAATTACTTCTATATTGGTGGGAGGATAAAAGACGCCCGGTTCGATTGAGGTATATAAAGAAAGTCGGTGTTGATTTATTGAGACTGCTTCCGCGCCAATATTTTTTAGAGCATTTATTAAATCAATAACTTGGGTGGAATCAACTCTCTCATCAAAAACTATCTTTATTCCCGGACCCTCCGCCTTAGTTTGGCCCAAAATAACCTTATATTTTTCTAAATTATTTTCTAGTGCCTCACTACTCGATTTTTTATCGGAGGAAGAAGCCACGAGTTGGTTATATTGACTAGTTAAATCTTTGACTTCTTTACGTAATTTCTCGTCGTTATTGATTAAGCTGGCTACTTCTAAAGCTAAAATATTGCCTTGTTGGGTCTGGCTAATATTATTAACTTTTTTATACAAATAAAATTGGCGGACAATGATAAATCCGAGTATTAAGCAAACAAATCCGATAAGAATATGATCAATTTTTTTCATTTTATTATTTACTTATTTTACTATCGTCTAGCGTCTAAAGTCTGACTATCTTTGTCTAATTCATAATTTTTGCGTATTCAATATTATAACTGCCATTGTATGGCGCTATGGTGATATTTTGCTCTTCTTTTATTTCAAATATCAGTCCTTGCTCTTTAATGCGTTTATGTAAATCAGCTAAATTATTTTCATTTTTTAGCTGGTTACTAATTTCGGAAGGATTCCCAACTACTTTGATAGTAAATGGCGAGGTAGTTTTTGTTAAATTAATCATAACCGTATTAACAATACAATCGATCGAAGTCGGAAATACTACACGTTCGTTGTTTATCTCAATTGCCTGCGCGCCTAAGCCCCATAAAAAATTAGTAAGATCGCGCAAATCAGCGGCATGAGCAATTGATTCAGCTCCAGTGCTAAGCAAACTATTGGAATCATCCATAGTTATCACTACGCCTTCGCCTTTTATTTCGGTTAAACCAATAAGCTTACGGTCTTTTTCCAGTTCGTCTAGCTTGTCTTTATTAGAGTTATATTTTTTTAATTTTGATTCTTCTTCTTTAATTTTATCTTGCAAATTATCAATTTCACTTTTTAATGATTCTTGTTCTCGAGTTAAGTCGTCTTTAGTGTCTTGCAGCGATAAATAAGGGCTAAGTGGGTCGGAGACGCGGGTTTGTTTTGTTTTCCATTGGGCACTAAAAAATAGACCAATGCCAATGCCGATAATAATAAGTGCGATAGATATTTTACTAATTTTTCCGATATGTAATTTTTGCATATGATTAGATCAAGAGCTGGTCGGGGCACCGAGACTCGAACTCGGAATCTCACGAACCCGAATCGTGTGCCTTACCAATTAGGCCATGCCCCGTATGAACACCTCAATTCTAGTTGATTTTTCCCTAAAAGTCAATTAGAATCTATGATAGACATTAGACAATAAGACGCTAGACGATAAGAAGGTTACGAGTTATAAGTTGTAGTTTTGACATTTGAGATTTAAGTTTTGAGATAACTTCGCCCTAGTAGCTCAACTGGATAGAGCAACTCCGTCCTAAGGAGTAGGTTGCAGGTTCAACTCCTGTCTAGGGTACCATTAATCAATAATATTTACGAGTTCGATAGATTTGGATTTTGAGGTTTTTTCGTTAATATCTAATAACGCCGCATTAAAAATATGCGGTTTTTCTTTTGCTGGATTGATTTTAAAGGGTAACCCAGTTAAAAAATGATTAGTTGAGTCGCTAAGTTCGTCTCCTAAAGATGAATATAGCGCGCCGCACATTCCTGTGTCGGTAACGTAAGCCGTACCTTTGGGTAAAATTTTGGCATCATTAGTTTGAATATGAGTATGAGTACCTAAAACAGCCGCAACACGACCGTCGAGATAATGCCCAAAAGTCACTTTTTCACTGGTGGCTTCGCCGTGAAAATCAATAATTGTTATAGTTGATTTATCGTTTTTTGCCAACATCGCATCTATTTTTTTGAAAGGATTATCTAGGTACTCGTCCATAAAAACCAGACCCTGGAGGTTAACTAGGTTCAAGGTGTAAGGTTTAAGGTGTAGGGTTACAATGCCGCGGCCGGGGACATTACCGGAATAATTAACCGGGCGTAGGACTTTAATGCTTTTGTCATCTAGATAGGGGATAAAGTCGGATTTTTTAAAGATATGGTTACCGGAGGTAAAATAATCAATGCCTGCCTCGGTTAGCTCGCGATAGGTTTCAAAAGTCATACCCGAACCGCCAGCCACATTTTCGCCATTGGCAATTACAAAATCGATATTTTTTTTCTTTCTTAAACTAGGCAGTATTTTTTTTACCACGGCTCTGCCTGCTCGTCCGACGATGTCACCGATAAATAGTATTGTCATATTTTCTATTATCAATCCCTGTTATATGTTACATGATTTTATTTTGCATATTCGGTTGCCCGTGTCTCTCTTATCACATTAACTTTAATGGTGCCTGGATATTGTAAATCTTTTTCAATTTTTTTAGCAATATTTTTGGATAATTTTAAAGCTTCCAAATCATCAATTTCATTTGGCCGGACAATTATTCTTACTTCGCGGCCGGCTTGAATAGCATAGGATTTTTCTACGCCTGGGAAAGAGTTGGCAATATTTTCTAACTCGGTTAGGCGCTTAATATAGCCCTCTAAAGATTCGCGGCGCGAACCTGGTCGAGAGCCAGAAATTGCGTCGGCAGAACGCACTAAAATTGCTTCGACAGTTTTTGGTTCGATATCTTCGTGATGGGCGCCGATAGCATTAATTAATGTCTCCGACAAGCCATATTTACGAGCAATATCCATCGAAATATGATGATGCGCGCCGGGAATTTCATGATCAACTGCTTTGCCTATATCGTGAAGCAAACCAGCTTTTTTACAAATATTTACATCGGCGCCAAGTTCAGCGGCGAGCATTCCCGCCAAATTAGCTACTTCTACCGAATGACGAAGCACATTTTGGCCATAACTGGTTCTAAATTTTAATCTCCCGAGAATTTTAATCAAATCAGGATGCAAACCAGCCACACCGACTTCGTAAGCAGCTTGTTCACCCGCTTCCTTAATTTCATTATTAACGTCCTTTTCGACTTTGGCAACTACTTCTTCAATGCGTGAAGGCTGAATTCGGCCATCGGAGACTAATTTTTCTAAAGCGACTTTAGCAATATATCGGCGAACTGGATCAAAAGAAGAAATAGTTACGGTATCGGGCGTGTCATCAATCATTACGTCAACACCGGTAACTTTTTCAAAATTTTGAATATTTCTACCCTCACGACCAATAATTCGACCCTTCATTTCGTCAGATGGTAAAGTAACCGAGGCCACAGTGGTTTCGGTGGTATGCTCGGCAGCCATTCTTTCAATTACTGAAGAAAGAATTTTTTGCGCTTCAATTTTTGCTTCTTCCTTGGCAAGTTCTTTTTCTTGTTTTATTTTGGCGATTAGATCGGTACGATATTCTTTTTCTACTTCTTTAAGCAATAAATCCTTGGCTTCGTCCTTTTTTAGTTTGGAAATGTTTTGCAAATTCTCTAGTTGATTTTTTTTAATCTTAAAGATTTCGTCTTTAATGCGGCTAATTTCTTTTTCTTTACCAATAATTTTTTCCCGTTCGGATTCGACATTTTCCAATCTTCGGTCAACCGACTCTTCTTTTCGGCGCAAATCTCTTTCTAATTGTTCTAAATACTTTCGTTTTTCTTCTTCTGATTTTTTTGCTTCTTCTTTAATTTTAATTGCTTCGTCTTTAGCTTGTAATACTAGTTCTTTTTGTTTTTGTTCCGCTTCCTTGATTGATTTTTTCGCTAAAAAATTTCTGGCAACATAACCAACACCCGCGCCGCCCAATAAGGCCGCGCCAATATAAACTATTAGCAATGTCATTTAGGGCTCCTCTCATGTTTTTAGTATTTTCATTGCAGAATTATGGAATTTTTTAAATTATCATCTATTCAATTCAATTTTAATGAGTATATTCTACAATAAAAAAATATTATTAAATTAATTTGCTTAACAGAATTTATTATAATGAAAAACGTTAGTAGATGTCAAATTATTTTTCTTGCATGTCGGCTTGATTTTTGCGCAAAACGGTGTGCTTCGTCTCGCACTTTTAAAAATATCTGCTTTTGATTTTCTAATATTAATTTCATCTCGCGGCTGATTTTGGGTGAAAAAACTAATTTATCGCCAGCGAATTTAGATATTCCAATTAGAGGTATGCGAATATTGTGTTCGGTAAACATTTTATAAATAAAATCAATCTGCGGTTTGCCGCCATCGAGAAGAATAAAGTTAGGATATGGCCATTCACTATGCTGCAGTCTTCTTGAGATTGTTTCGGCTAAAGCGCGCAAATCGTCATTGGCCGATAAATTTCTAATTTTAAATAACCGATACAATTTTTTATCTGGCTTACTATTAATAAATGTAACCATTGAGCCATAGGTTTCTTTACCGGCGAAATGAGAAATATCATAACCCTCAATTCTTAAACCATCAACGTTCGTATTAAATGTATTTAATTCCGAATTATGAATTAACGACGTATCTTCCAAATGTTTTAGTGCTAAAATTTTATCAGGATTTTCTTTTTTTAGTTTCTTAATTAACTGTTTATTTTTGCCGCTTAAAAGCAAGATAATATTTTTGATATTATTTTGATATTCTGCTTTAGATATTTTACCCACACAAGTACCGGGGCAGAGTCCGATTTGGTGTTCAAAGCATGCCTTTCCGCCGTTGGGCACACAAGTGCTGTAAGGAAAAATTCGGCGGATAATTTTTAGTGCTTTTTTAATTAAATATTGATTTTGATATGGCCCAAAAACCTTTTCGCGTGAATAAAATTTTTTTAACTCTCGCTCGCGCACTAAAATCGGGCGAGTATATTCGCTATTGGGGAAAACAATATAAGTAAAAGAACGGTTGTCTTTATCTTTAATGTTATATTTCGGCCAATATTTTTTTATTAAATTCGCTTCTAAAATAATTGCTTCCAGCAAATTACCGGTTTTTTGATATTCTATTCTTTTGGCCAACGAGACCATTTCCTCGATGCGTGGATCAATATTTTTGCGAAAATAGCTGGCAACACGTTTTTTTAAAGAAGTAGCGCGCCCGACATATAAAATTTTATTTTTCGCGCCATGAAATAAATACACCCCCGGCATATCTGGAAAATTTTTAATTTCTAGCGCCAAGTGTTTAATTTCTTTCATAGTGGGCTTTTGATATTTTTAATATTTGGATTAGTGACTTTAGTATAAATTTGCGTTGTGCGGATATTGACGTGACCCAATAATTCTTGTACATAGCGAACATCTACGCCATTTTCCAACAAGTGAGTGGCAAAACTGTGCCGCAAGGAATGGAAGGTGGCACCTTTCATTATTTTAGCTTTTTTAAGTGCATTTTCGAACACCTTCTGTATGGATCGTTCTGATAATTTGCCACCTCGCTCGCTTTCAAAAACATTATCATTTTTGTCTTTAAAACTAATCATTTGTCCCAGTGATTCCCGTAATTTTTCTGGAAAAACTGTGATCCGATCTTTTTTGCCCTTAGCTTCCTTGAGGTGAATAGTTAATTCCCCAAAATTAATGTCTTTTACTTTAAGGTTAATGATTTCGCTTACCCTTAAACCTGCTCCATAGGTCAGAGAAATGATTAGTTGATGTTTTTTATTGTTAATACCCGCAATTATTTTAGCAATTTCTTCTCTGCTTAAAATTACGGGGATTTTTAACGTCTTCTTACTGTGCCTGATATTAATTTTCTGATGATTTTTTAGCACCTCTCGATAAAAAAATTTGATAGCGTTAAGGTATAGGCTAATTGTCTGAGGCGCTTTGTCGTGTGATTTTAATAGCAAAATAAACTGCTTTACTTTGTTTTCATCTACTGGTTTATAGTTTTCGCCGATATAATTAAAATAATATTTTAAGCACAACAAATAACTCTTGATGGTTTTTGGGCTATAATTACGCATTTGCATTTCTAACTTAGTTTTTTCCAATTGTTCTTGCATAATATCTATGATGTTTTATAATTAAATTAGCAATATAACTTAATTATACCGCAATACACATAATACGCAAATAGTAGTCGTTAATTTGTGAGTTATACGCATAAAAGCGAGTTATCGGAAATAGCCAGAATTTTTTCTTTATTTTTTAAAATTTTTTTGGCAATTTATTTCACGGTCGGCGTAACTTGAAATAATTAATTTAAATAAACAAAATTATGAAAACACCTGAAATGGGCGGATTAACGCCTGAGAATAAAGCGGAGAAATTTAAAATGTTGTTCGTGTATGCTTTTTTCAAAAATGACGGCGCTGAGGGCGTTCATGAGGAATTATTAACCGACGTTACCAAAGATGAAGCTATAAAACATGCTAAAGAACTTTGGCATGACGCAGATGAATATAAAATTTCAGACACTCAGCTATCTTATCCGTACGGCTATCTTTTTGAAAAAGACAGGTCATCTGAAAAAATTTCATCCGCTTTAGTTGGGGATGTGCCGCCGCTTGATGAAATTGAACAAGAAATCAAGCGACTGGATGCTCTTAATAAATAAATTGCCAAAAAATAATAAGGAATAAAAAATTCTGACTACATCCGATAACAACGCATATCTGGCTGCAGGAAAATCACTCAATTATATTTTAATAAGGATGTGATTTTCCCTCCGCCCAAATTTTCATCCCTTAGTCTGATAAGAGTTTAGGCGGAGATGATATAAACAAGCATTATCTAAATAATTAAAGTTTATTCCATTAAGTCGGGATGAAAACTTCAGATGATGAGCAAACGTTATATGAAATATTTTTCAGTTATTAGATAATTAAATTATGGCAGCACCAATCACGCACATTGCTTTAACAGAGAAAATTTTTGATAATTTTTTTAAAGACAAAATAAGGAAAGATTTTTTTATTGGCACATCGTTTCCAGATATTAGATATTTGAAAGTAATCGAAAGAGAAAAAACTCATTATGATGGTTTATCTATTGCTGACTTGAGAAAGGATGAATCTTTTTCGGCAGGTGTAAAATTTCATTCAATTCTGGATCACGCCAGAGAAAAATTTATCGTAGAGAACGACACTTATTCATTATGTCCAAAATCTAAAAATATTACGCAGTCATTGAAAATTTTGGAGGATGAGATTTTTTATCGGCACGTCAAAGATTGGACTGTTTATGCAGAGTACTTGAATGAAATTTTACAAGTTGAAAGAGATTATGGAGTTGCCGAAAAAGATTTAAAGAAGTGGCATTCATTATTACAGCAATATTTTCAACAGCAACCCGACAATAACGCTGTCAGAAATTTTACACGTGGTATTGGATTTACAGAAGAAATAGCTGATGAAATAAATCAGAATATTGCTGTCATGAGAGCCAATAAAAAAATCATTAATATTATAAAAAATTTATACAAAAATTTTGATTCGCTGATAACGTAACTGAAAAATACATCATATAACAGCGTGTATGAGGTTCAAGAAAAAGTGCGTTAATATTTTTTAAAGGTTGCACATTTTCTTTCACCCAAATTTCGCCTCTTCTATTAATAAAAATAAGGAAGTCGGCGAAACTTCTCATACACGCGTACGTTATATGAAATTTCTGTTACCCCTCAAAACATTTAAGTATCAGCTCCCCTTTTACATATTATTATGGATAAATCAAAACAAGCAAGTTCCGTGTATGATAAGATTGCAGAATCTTACGCAAAGGAGTTTTCAAAACCTTCAGAATATATTGAAGAATTTTTAGCTTTGCTTCCAAAAAATGCAAAAATTCTTGATGTAGGTTGTGGTGCAGGAGTTGATGCAGGATTTATGGAATCAGAAGGTTTTGAAATTATTGGTATAGATTTGTCAAAAGAAATGTTAAATATCGCAAGACAAAAATTTCCTCAAATTGATTTTAGACAACAAGATATTAGAGAAATTGATTTTCCTCTTAACTCATTCGATGGAATTTTAGCGTCTTGTTCTTTAATTCATATTCCCAAAAAAGATGTTCCATCTCTCTTAAAAAAATTCCATCAAATCCTTAAAAAAGATGGAGCAATCTATATTGCACTTCAAGGAGGAAAATCAGAGGAAATTTTTGTTAATGAACCATTTAAACCCTATGAAAAACTTTTTTTAAACATCATTTCTTTTGACGAGATTAGGAACTTGCTTGTTGAAACAGGATTTTCTATTATAAAACATTATGAACGAGAACCAAAATCAAAAGGGGAGCTGAATTATACTAAACTCTATATAATTGGTAGGAAGTAACGGGGCAACAGAAACTCTGCGCTTCGCTTGGGGACGCTGCGCTTTCGGGCTTCGCCCTCACCCTCATATAACAGCGATTAAGAGGAAAAATCCTCGGCTCGGATTTTTCCCAAATTTCTTCCGCTTCGCTCCAGAAACTTCTCTTAATCGCATACGTTAGCTGAAATAAATAAATTCTTTTCTGCTATTGCAGAAAAATTATTCGGGCAAGTTTTATTTTTTATTTATGATTACAAACGATCCACAATTTGGTTATCAAATATATGGCAAATCAATTGGCGAAACATGGCTAAACTTAGTTGAAGCTATTTTATTCAATGGGGAATCAAGTTTTGACGAAGGACGCGAGAGATTGGCTATAATGAATGTTCGTATTAAATCAGAAACACAAAATATTTCTGATCAATTAATTGCTAAATATGCGGAAAATGAGAAAACAAAAGCAATGATAGACTTTACTTTTTCAAAAGAAATTATCGAGGACATTGACGTGATTAAGAGTTTTCAACAAGGGGCAAAAAGTTATCATCAAAGAATATCAACACAGACAATACTTCACGGAAGACTAAAAGATATTAGCAAAACTTTAAAAGAGATATCACGAGTAATATAAGGGGACGGTTCTCTTTTCAAGGTATAATTTGGCTTTAATAGGCTATCAATGGTAAACTTAAAACATGCCAAGACCCCCGAGGTTATTATTATCTCAGAGTTATTACCATATTATGACTCGTGGCAACAACCGCAATGTCGTGTTTCGCCAATCTGATGACTATTGGTATTTTTTAGATTTAATGAGAAAATATAAAAAGGTCCACCCTTTTGATCTTTATCATTATTGTTTGATGCCTAATCATGCTCATATGCAAATTCAAACTAAAAGTCCTTTAGATTTTGCTACGTTTATGAAAAAGTTAAATCTTGCATATTTCCATCATTATAGACAAAAATATGGTTGGGCAGGGCATTTTTGGCAGGATAGATACAAAAGTCAACCCATTGGCAAGGATTCATATTTTATTCAGTGCGGAAAGTATATTGAACTTAATCCTTTAAGATCAGGATTGATCAAAAACCCGGAAGATTATCAATTTTCAAGCTATAATTATTATGCCTTTGGAAAATCAAATGTTTTAATCGCTAAAGATATTTTTTATGATGATCTTGGTAAAACCGCACCAGAACGAGAAAAAAATTACCGAGAATTAGTGATTAATGAGTTTGTTGAAATCAACTATACACAGCCGATTTGGGGGAGCAACGAGCAACGATATAAAGAACAACAAAAAATTAATCGGAAAACAAAGTAAAAATATAAAAAGCCGAATTGACAGGCCAAAAGAGAACCGTCCCCTTGCTCTTCGCTCCACCTATATCGCTATGTGACATCGGTATACATGCAAACATTATCTGAAATTTTCTCGGGCTAGCTTTTTACAGAAATCAAAGTTTATACTTAAAAATATGGAATTTAAAGAATTGCAAAAGAAAATTATCAAAAATGCTATCAGTTATAATCGAAAATATCACTTGAAATTCGATAAAGATCTTGCTTTGCTAAAATTATACGAAGAAGTTGGTGAGCTTACTAAGGCTGTTTTGATTCATCAGAGGAAATGCCGTTTAGAAAAATATGTGCCCGCAAAAATCTCAAAAAGAGAATTAGCCCAAGAGCTGGCAGACGTTTTAGGGCTTGTTGTTATTAATGCTTATTTATATAGAGTCGATTTAGAAAAAATAATTAATAAAAAGTGGATTAATAATGAATAAATTTATCTATTGGACGCCGAGGATACTTTCGATATTATTCATTCTATTTTTAATGTTATTTTCATTAGACGTTTTTGGTAACGGACTAAATTTTTGGCAAACCGCCCTATCTTTATTTATGCACAATATTCCCGCGTTAATTTTACTAATAGTTTTATTAATTTCCTGGAAATATGAAATAGTGGGTGGAATTTCTTTTATTCTCGCCGGTTTATTTTATATCGTGATGGTGCTTATGGGCATTTTTACCAACGGATTTGGTTGGTACATGATCTTTTGGATACTGCAAATCGCCGGCCCGGCATTTTTAATCGGAATTTTGTTTTTAGTCGGCTGGCTTAAGAAAAAGAAAAATTAAATAAAAATTAATTTTGGCAAATCAATCGATTTAAGAAAACCAACTTTATAGCTAATTAGTATCCCAAATAACACGCTATAGCGCACTAAATGGTATACTAAAATAAATTTTATTTCATTTAATAAAATATGAGCAATAAGATTACTGAAAAATATTTTGAGCACACTAATTTTGCAGATTATGAACAGGGTGTGCTTAGGAAAATAATAACTAAAACAAAATTTCAGCCAGAGAAAGAAATTTTTCGCGGTCAAATTTATGATAATAATAAAGTCGGCAGCTTAATTTATAAAGGTATTTGGAAAAATAAACCAACAGTTTTAAAAATTCAGGGTTTACGGCCAGAAGTTGACGAAATCGACATAATTAATAGATTTAATCATCAAAACAAAAGCACCAAAATAAAATTACCAAAGCTTTATGGCGGCTCAAAGTGGAACGAAAAAAACGGTTATGGCTATTTGCTATTAGAATACATCAATGCGCCTCAAGTCTATCAGTCGCCTTTTGCTAGTCCAAAACAAATAAAAGATTTTTGTGCTTTTTATCAGGAATATAAAACTAAATGTTTATATATTCCGTTTTTCAAAAGAGAACCTAACGAAAAAAGTAGTTTGGTTTTTACAGCACAGCGTGTTTCGCATTGGCTGAACATTGCTCAATCAAAAAAACATTTAACTATGGCAGAAGTAAAAAATGCAGAAAAATTTTTAATACTAGCTGGACGTCATTTGCCATCAATAAAAATGGAATTCATGCATGGGCACCTTACTTACAATGACATTTTTAAACTTCCAAATGATAAGTATATTTTAATGTCAAATTTGTTTTGGTCTTATCGTCCCGAATTTTATGATGCCACGTTTCATCTTTGGGCAGGCATAAAAGGCTCGCGCGATCTAAAAATAACTACCAAGCAAGCTAAAAATTATCTGCAAAGTTGGCTTAAAGAATATAAAAAGCTTCCGGTTATAAAAGAAGATGTTGATTTCGAAAGAAAACTTGATATGATGATGGCTGAGCGCTGCCTGGGAGCATTATTGATTGATATTGAAAATCAGCACTATAGCAACGATCGTAGTAAATATATTAATCATTTAACAAAATTATTTAGAAGTTTATTTAAATATTTTATAGACGAATTGGAAAGAATAGAAATGGAATAGTATTAGTTAATTAAAATATCCTTTTGACTTAATTCTGCTGGATTATTAGGTATACCAAATAACACGCTATAGCGTACTAAATAGTATACTAGAATAAATTTTGTTTAATCTTATAATATATGCAAATTACTAAATTGTTTGATAAATTTAATGAATTACAGCAAATCTACGGCGGCAAAAACCTAGATGCCATTTATGGTTGTGGCAATATCCATAAGCCAAAGATTTGTTTGGTATTTATGAATCCAACGGCGAGAAATGTTTCGGCAGATAAAAAATGGGCTGGAATAAAAGCGCCATGGATTGGCACCAAAAATGTCTGGAATATGTTTTATCAGCTTAACTTATTTAGCAAAGATTTTGTTGACAAAATCAATTCGAAAAAACCGGCTGATTGGGATTATGAAATTTCCAAAATGGTTTATAAAAAAGTTCGCGACAATTCGATTTATATAACAAATCTGTCAAAAGCTACGCAGATAGATGCTAGAGTTTTGTCAAACGAAATTTTTAGAAAATATATAGAATTATTTAAAAATGAGATTGACTATATTAAACCCAAGGCAATCATCACTTTTGGAAATCAGGTAAGTTCTGTTTTGCTTAATAAAAATATCAGAGTGTCGGAATATAGAAAAAAGTATGAATTATTTAAAGTTAATGGTACTTCTTATAAAGTTTTTCCAATTCATTATCCTGTCGGCCAAGGCATGAGAAATATCAATCTCGCGAAAGAAGATATTCATTGGGTTATGAATAATCAAATATAATGAATAAAAAAATTCGACAACAATTGGAAAATTACGTAAAAAAAGTTATGGGCAATCAAGTTGCGCATGATTTTAAGCATGCGGATCGTGTTAGAAATTGGGCTTTACAAATTGCTAAAAAAGAAGGTTTTAAGGATTTAGAAATAGTAGAAATATCCGCCTTATTACATGACATTGGCTTACCTCGGACCAATAAAAGAATAATGCATGGCGAAGTTGGCGCCAAAATGGCTGTAAAATTCTTAAAAGAAAATAATTCATTACCACAAGAAAAAATAGAAGAAGTTTACAATGCAATTAGATATCATAACAAGAACCGTGAAGGCGAGGGAATATTATTAAATATTTTACGTGATGCTGATATATTAGACCTTTTTGGCGCAGTTGGTATATTGAGAGGAATTGTACATGCTTCTTCTAGGCCGGAGTATGATCCTAAAAAGCCAAAAGGAGAGACATGGAATATGGGCGCGAGAGATTTTAATAAACGATTTGATAGCGGGGTTGGAAAGGGTAAATTTATTATCGATACAATTAATTTTCATATTAGCTGTTATGATAATTTAAGCACTAAGACAGCGAAATTATTAGCAAAGCCTCTTGTAAAATTTACACGAAATTTTATCAAACAATTTGATGCCGAGATCCATAATGGTCGAAACGGTGCATGTAGTTAAGATTTATTAGCTTCAAGGAAAAAATAAATCATGGCATATGCATATACATACAAATTAATATTTCCACTTGAGAAATATGGGGTTAATAGCTATAAGTTTAAACAAAAATGCCGCTATAATAATGTTTATTGGGGAGTGCATCTTGGTGAAGATGTAAATTGTTCGGCTGGAACAAAAGTAAGATGTGTTGGCAGGGGAAAGGTGGTTTATTCAGCCTTGCATGCTGGTGCAAAAGAAAAAAGTAATTGGGGAAATATTGTAATTATTGCCCACAAAAATCCGAAAACCAAGCAGGCATTTTTCTCGATTTACGGGCATCTAGGCAAGAGATTGGTAGAAAAAGGAGAGCGTGTTGAACTAGGACAAATCATCGTTACTATTGGTAAAAGCAACACGCCGGAAAATGGTTGGTGGAAAGCAGAGCATCTGCATTTTGCTATTTATGTCGGACCATGGAAGGGACATGTTTTGCCGGGATATTGGAAGAAAGGTAGTAAGAGGACAAAGATATTTTATTGGAAAAACCCAACAAAATTTATTAATGACTATAAACTATCTTAAATATTCTTTTAAATATTTACCGGTTAAAGAGTTGACGCTATTGGCAATTTCTTCAGGGGTGCCGTGGGCGACAACTCGCCCACCTTTTTCGCCGCCTTCCGGTCCCAAATCAATAATATAATCGCTAAATTTAGCAACGTGCATATTGTGCTCAATAACCAGCACCGAATTTCCTTTAGATACTAATCGATCTAATACTTTTAATAACATTTCCACGTCTTGATAATGCAAACCAACGGTTGGTTCGTCCAATAAATACAACGTTCGTTTTCCTAATGGATGAGTAAGCTCACGTCCTAATTTTATTCTTTGCGCTTCCCCACCCGAAAGAGTGGTGGCGGATTGCCCGAGCTGTAAATATCCCAATCCTACTTCACGGAGCACATTTAGTTTTTCCGAAATTTGATAAATATTGGCAAAAAACTTGGCGGCTTCGTCAATGGTCATATTTAAAACATCAGAAATAGTTTTGCCCTTATATTTTACCTGCAGGGTTTCTCGGTCAAAGCGCTTGCCTTGGCAAACATCGCATTTTACTGTTACTGATGGTAAAAAATGCATCTCAATTAAATTACTTCCCGCGCCTTGGCAGGCTTCGCAGCGTCCGCCTTCGACATTAAAGGAAAAGCGCGAAGCCGAGTAGCCGCGTTCTCGCGCCGAGTCTAATTGGGCATAAAATTCTCTAATCGGCGTAAATATCCCGGTGTAAGTGGCTGGATTAGAACGAGGAGTGCGGCCAATTGGCGATTGGTCAATCTTAATAATTTTATCTATATACATTAAACCGTCGATTTTATGGACATTCTCTAACTTATTTTGCTGAAAGTTTCTAATTTTTATAGCATTATCGTATAAGACATCATATAAAAGAGTGGATTTCCCGCTACCCGAAAGTCCGGTTATACAGACGAATTTGCGTAAAGGAATTTCCGTGTTTACATTTTTTAGATTATTTGCGCGCGCGCCGATAATTTTAATCTTTTCTGTTGTATTAGTGCGGCGTTTTTGCGGCGAAAATATCTGTTTTTCTTTTTTTAAATACTTAATGGTCTGCGATTCTTCGGGAGGATTAGCTAGCAATTTTTTTAAATCTCCCTGAGCGACAATTTGTCCGCCGTTTTTTCCGGCGCCAGGCCCTAAATCGACTAAATAATCAGCCGAAAGAATAGTCTTTTCATCATGCTCAACAATTATTACGGTATTGTTTTGCTTTTTGAGCATTTGAA
>JAMDBS010000077.1 GCA_023487325.1 Patescibacteria group bacterium | reverse complement strand
GGATCGCCAAACAATTTATCTAAAAAACCCATATAAAAATCCTTTCTATTTTATAGACTCATTATAGCAGTTTAAACCTAATTTGCAATCCTTGGAGTACTAAATTTCCCCGCTGGCGCGTTCTTCGATTTTTGCAGCATAGTATTTTTTGGGATATCTGCTGGATTTTATGTCTTTTTCGCGTTTGCGACTTAAAAATTTTTCAAATCTTTTTTGCAATTTATCAATTGATTCGGTAAAATGTTCGGAGATCTCTTCCAAATGTTCAGCTTTGGTTAAACCCGGCATGGTGAAATTGAGAATAATTTTTTTATCAATATTGGCGCGGGTGCCGTGCGTATGATCAAAAGTAAATTCTAAAATTGCCGGCTCTTTGACCATTTTGGAAAATTTGCAAAAACGTCTTTCAATATACTCTTTGTTTTGCGGATAAATCTCAAACCCTTTCACTGCCTTGGTAATAATCTCCATAAGTTACTCCTCTACGAATTACGAAATGATACGAAATTACGAATGTTATTTAAGATTGACTATCCTTTTAAATTTTACTCCGTTCTTGGTAAAATTGGCCAGAATCCCTAACTTAAGATTGTTGGCTTTAAGATATGAATATATTTGATTGATATTATTTTTGCTATATACAGAACCACTTTTAATCTCTAATATCACTTTATCATTAATAAGAAAATCTAAAAAGTATTTACCGATAATTTGATTATTATATTTCAAAGGTGTATAAACTTGCTCTGAAAACTTAATGTTTTTCTCTTCGAAAGCAGCTTTTAATGCATTCTGGTAATATTTCTCTTTATGGCCAAAACCTATTTCATCATAAACATCATATAATATACCAACTATTTCAAAACATAAATCAGCATAAATTATATCTTTTCTCGTACTCATATTTTCTTGTTTTCTTGGTTATCTATTTTTCGTAATTTCGTACCCATTCGTATTTTCGTAGAATGTTAGTTTTATTTCTCAAAATCGCTTGAGGCTTTAAAGAGTAGGATTATTTGAAATATCGCATAAACCAAACTTACCAAGCTCAAGAGAAGATTGATCATCATTGTGGAGAAAAGAATTGATAAGGTTGCTGTTTCATTATTGATGGAGACTGCCAGAAAATTGAGCAAAGAATACAAAATAGTCCAACTGGCCCAGATTATACCCAAAATACCGGTAACTTTGGCATATTTAACATGCTTGGCAAGTTGGTAGATACCTATGCTAAATAATAAAGCCACTAACCCGCTGATTGAAAAAGCTATCAGAACAATAATAGAATCATGCGAACCATTGGTTGGTTTACCGCTTGTACTCAATAAATTTTGTAATGTTTGGGAAATTTCCGGACCTTTGGCTATAGCAAAACCAGCAAAAACCAAAATCGCCAATGCTGCTAAGACAACAAATACCATCTGAATAAATGTGGTGGCAAAAAGCATTTTATTCAAAAACTTTTTGGCCAAGACTAGAAATCCGTTAAGATAAAGAATCATCAGCACAGCGCAGATAAGAACAGCAATAGCCGAAGGGATATAAACAACCCAACCTTTTAATCCGGCCATCAATAAAGTAAAAATGGTCAGAGAAGCGATCACCGTCAAAGCAATTAGCACTATTGAACTAATGGCCGCGGTTTTGAGTGGATACTTCATTTTTTCTCCTGTAATTGTTTATTAGTTATTTATCTTTCGTAATTTCGTACCAATTCGTATTTTCGTAGATTATTTGATTTCTGTAAAGTTACAATATTTTTGCAATACTTTCGGCACTTTAATGGAGCCGTCTTTTTCTTGATAATTTTCCATGATGGCAACTGGGGTGCGGCTAAGTGCAAAAACTGTTGCATCGTTCATATGGACAAACTCATGTCCTTTTGCAGTTTTTACTCTTGTATTTAGACGGCGCGATTGGAAATCATTCATCAGATCCGCGGTATGGGTTTCTCGGTATTTATTTTGACCCGGCATCCAGGCTTCTATATCAATCTGTCTGGCATCGGGCGCGCCCATATCGCCAGTGCAGATACTGACAACTTGATAAGGAATTTCTAATGATTGCATAAGATATTCCTGAATAGCCACAAAGAAATTTTGTTCTTCTAAAGATTTTTTGGGTAAGACAAATGATTCCATCTCCACCTTATCAAATTGATGGACACGCAAAATTCCTTTCATGTCTTTTCCGTATGTGCCTGCTTCTCTACGAAAGGCGGTTGAAAAACCAACATAGCGAATTGGTAGATCTTTGCCATCAAGGATCTCGTCCATATGCATTGCGCCAAGAGTGTGTTCGGCGCTGCCAATTAGATACAAATCGTCGCTGGGAATATGATACCTTTCTTCTTTTGGTTCTAGCCGAGCCATTTTGTTGTAAACATCGGGTTTAATCATCACGGGCGGCACAATTGGAATAAATGGTTTTGGTTCAACTTTTAATTTGTTTTCTTTGATAATTTTTGCCAATATTTTTTCATCTGTCAAAACAGAAAAAGCATATTGTACGATGGCAAATTCCAACATAGCCAGCTTACCTTTTAAATAGCCGAAGCGCGTACCGCTAACTTTGGCCCCCCGCTCCATATCGAGGATATCTAGTTTTTCGCCCAATTGCCAATGCTCTTTTGGCTTAAAAGAAAATTTCGGCAGCTTGCCAACTTTTTTAATAACTTTATTTGATTGGGCATCAGGGCCAATTGGAGTATCTTTTGAGGGTATATTGGGCAATTTCAATGACAGTTCAAAAAGTTCTTCGCTGACCTCAACTAGCTGCGGCTCCAAATCATGAAGCATCTCTTTTACCTTTTTGGCTTTGGTGATTTTTTCTTTAAAACCTGCGGCTTTGGGATTTTTTAATTCTCCGACAATTATATTGCGATCGGCACGCAATAGCTCAATTTTTGCCTGCAAATCCCGCTTTTTTTGATCAAGCACTAAAATTTTATCTACATCAACTTTGGTATTTTTGTCGTGTGCAGCTTTTTTTACTAATTTAGCATTTTCCCTGACAAATTTTATATCAAGCATAAGTCCTCTATAAATCACTTAATAATATTTTCTTGTTTATATATTTATATGAATGTTATATTTCTCTAAATCTTTTTATGACAAAATTGCGATCCAAACTTGCTAAAAGCCAACCGGCTTGAGGGCCAGATTCTTTACCGATAATTGACAAGTAGATGGCCGAGAAAGCTTCGCGCGGACTAATATTTTGATTTTTCTTAATTTCATGAATTTCTTGATGCAATTTTTCTCCAGAATATTTTTTCTTTAATAAAATGTCGGCAATTTCTGCAAGAAATTTCTTCTGCGCCGAATTTAATTTTTTGGCTGCAGCAGGTAAACTTTTTTGAATAGTAAATTTATAATTTTCCGGCGCAAAATTTTCCAACCATTTTTTGGCAAAAATAATTCTTACTTTTAATTCAGCCAACTCTATTTTATCTAATTTTTTGCTCTTTTCTTCTTCAGCATATTGAAAAATATCAGCTCGCTGCATCTGCAGTATATAGGCAACTTTGGAAAATCTCATTCGATATGTTGGAGGCGAGGCCTCGCTCATTTTAGAGTAATAATAGGCGCGACCAAGATCAGATTTGGGATCGGCTAGATAAGCATCAATACAACGATCCAGTTCGTCATAAAGAAGCGGCACAGCTTCACTAAATGGGTCAAAATCAATGGTGCGCTGTGCACGGGTTCTGACCATTAAAAATCTCAATAATTCCGGGTTTAAAACTTGGGCAATATCTGAAGCGCTGGAACCAATACCTTTAGAAGTACTCATTTTTTTACCACCAAGCAAAAACCACTCGTAACCGTAGCCATAGGCCGGGTTGATTTTAAAGATCTCGCGGGCAATTTTTTTTGCCACCTCAAATGTGCCGCCTTTGGTAAAATGATCTTTGCCAGCTAATTCTACGGAAGTGCCAAAAGTAAACCATTTGGCAGGCGTTTCCGCTTTGTAGGGCATTTTGCCATTGCCATCATAAGGAGAAATTTTACCTTTAAACCCGCAGCCTTTAGCCCATTTAACCATATTTGGTTCACAAACAAAACTTACCATTTTCCCATCCCAATCAAAAACTCTAGTGGTGCCGATTTTCCCACATTTAGGGCAGACTACTTGAAATGCATACCAATCCTTGGGTTTAACACTGCCAGAAACTTGCTGATAAATTTGACGGATGGTCTTGGCGTTGTCTAGATTTAATTTAATCGCAGAATTATATTTACCCGAACGATATAATTGGCTGGCCCAAACAATTTTTGGCTTGGCGCCAATAGATTCAAATACCTTAATAAAATCCTGGGCGTAATATTGCGCAAAATTTTTGTAGCCTTTTTTTGGTGCCGGAATATTGCACAAAGGTTCACCCATATGTTGGGAGAATTCTTTTTCCAAATCTTTGGTCAACCCATCCATTGGATCAAAATCATCAAAACCATACCAATAATCTACTGTTTTTTTCAAATTTTTTATGCCTTGAAAAATTGCATCATGAATAATCACACCCCTCAATGATCCAATATGAATTTTACCTGAAGGAGTTTTATAATCAGTCACTAGATATTTTTTCTCGCGACGTTTGACGATATTTTCAATTGTTTCATCAACCCAGAACATTCCAACCTCACTTCGCTCGGTAATTTTTAATTTATAATTTCTAATTTTTAATCAAATTCAAATTTAAAAATTAAGTCATTAAAAATTCAATAAAAATTTAAAATTAATAATTTAAAATTATTCCTACTAATAATATACTAAAAAACCTCTCCTATTACAAGAAAGGTGTTTTAGTTCTTAGATCTTTGGGCTTAGTTCTTCGGTTCTTAAGTTCTTAAGTTTTTTAGTTAACCTTAAGTACCTTACAGGACATTTTGCCGTCGGGGATGGGGATTTCTACCTGATCACCGACTTTGTGGCCATAAAGGGCTTTGGCGATTGGCGATTCTGAAGAAATCTTGCCGCTGGCAGGATCGGATTCGTTGGAGCCGACAATTTCGTAGGTTTCCGGACCGTCTTCGGTTTTAATGGTGACTTTGTCGCCAATATCAATGGCGGATTTGTTGGCATTTTTGCTGACGATTTTGGCGCTTT
>JAMDBS010000107.1 GCA_023487325.1 Patescibacteria group bacterium | reverse complement strand
ATCAAAATATTTGCAAGATACGAAAACAGTCGTTTACATCACCTTCTGCCTCATTTAACGAACCTTTGGCGATTTTAATGGAATGCAGAAATTCGCCCGCCGAATCTTTACTATATCCTTCTATGATATTTTGTTTTGCTGACCTAGCGGCATCTCTTAGTTGACTCACTAAGCGTATGTGCTTATTAAATTTTTCTGAAAGCTTATAGACTGTTTTTCGTATCTTGCAAATATTTTGATAAAATTTTAGTCTTTCGTACGCCTTCATTGCTCCCCCGCAACCTTATGTAACTAATGTACTCAGCAAGTAACCATTTGTAACTATAAGTAACTTTTAGTCGCTGAGCGTCATTATTATTATATCATATTAGTTATTTTTAATAAAAAATATTTCTCCTCTATTCGCAAAGGGAAGTATTAGGTTTAATTAACAACATAGAGTCCTCTTTTTATCCCATCAAATTTATTCGAGGTTGAATTTAATATTTGTGTTAAGGTAAGTTGTCTAAAAAAAGGCGCTTCAGGATCTCCAACAGTTGCCTTTTTTGTTTTATCATTATAGCTGGCAATAATAGAAAAATGTCCACATTTTTCATTATGATATCTTAGAATGATGTCATTATTATCTTGCAAATTTTTGATTATAAATTTTTCTAATTTGTTTATGTCCAAAAAATAATATAGTTTTGATATTTTGAGTTTTACATGGTATTTTTTGAAAAATTTATTAATAGAATATTTTTTCTTTTCTATCTGGGTGCCAAATGGAAATTTAGCATCATTATCAACAAAAATAATATTTTTGTTCTGAAATATCGTTTTTGCTTTATCGGGTAGGCACAACCCGAGTTCGGCACCGATAGTCTCTTGATCTAAAATATCTAGATTGTGTCTATGCAAAATCCATTGTAGGGTTGCTGGCACACAACAGTAGGGCATTTGATAAAAGGGTCTATATTTTGGATTTGTTGTATATTGCATTATTTTTAGTCTAAAGAAAAAAGGGTGCCTTTTCAAGCACCCTTCGGGTTGTTTTTGTTGTTTGTCTAAAATTATATTCGTCTTAGCATCGGTAATCCTGTCCTTGGATTTTCTTCAACTGTATATCCTTCAGGCAGGTCGCAAGCGTTTTCTCCGCCTGCTTCTTTGGAAAAATAATAGATTTTTTTCGTTGTGCCATCGTTTAATGTAACCTCGTCAAAATGGAGATAATAATTTTCTCCTGTTTTAGTCGAGGTAAAAAAGTAAGGTGATGGCAGGGTGGTTGGCTTTAAGACAATAGTTTGTTTTAAGGGACCAGTGATATCAACGCTGGTGGTCTGGGTTATGAAACCCTCTTTTTTGACCTCGAGGTTATACTGCCCCTTAAGAACATCTAACTGAAATTTTCCTTGTTCATCAGTAAGATATTCTTTGCTGTCAAAGACTACTACGACGCCGGGCATCGGCTCTCTGCCAAAGTAGTTGATGACGGTTAAGGTAAATGTATAGGTGGCAATTGTCGGAGTTGGACTTGGCGAGGGGGTAGAGGTAGGTGTCGGTATGGGAATCGGAGTATTTACGATAATATCCCAATTGATATAATTACCGAATTCAGTATAAGGGTCTTTTCCCATGCGGCAGGTTAAACGCGAAGTGCTCGGAGTGATCGGTGCATGAAAATTAAACCGTGTAATCCACACTTCGCCCGGTTTTACGTCATGATCTAAGTAAATGTGGTCGGGAAAATCACCAAAACCTCTCCCTTTGAAATTATTCCAGAGGTAATAGGAACCGCTTTTCCAGATATTATTGCTAGTGTTTTTGACTCCGTAGTCGATCCAGAACTCTTCTCCTGGCAGCTTAACCCGATTATTAAATTCGGGAGCTTCCGAACTTTCCGGGGTATATGGCCACCCTAGAAAGACCGAGTTATTATTTGCTGTAACAATAATATCCCAATTAATATAGTTGCCAAACTCGGTTTGGGGATCTTTGCCTATACGACAAGTAAGTCTATATTGGCCCGATTCGTTGGGAGAGGTAAATGTAAAACGCTTATGCCAAACTTCGCCAGGCTTGATTGTGTAATCGAGATAGATGTGATCAGGTAGATTTCCAAAACCCTTTTCGGCAAAATTGTTTTGTAGGTAATATTTGTCTCCTTCCCAAGTGGTATTACCTTCATTCTTTGCCCAAATATCAACCCAAAATTCATCATTGGGATTTTTATGGGAATCATTATACTCGGGAGCAACGGAACTATCGGGATTTCCCGGCCACCCTAGAAAGACCGAGTTATCTATCGTGGGGGTTGATTCGGGAGTGGGCGCTAAATTGTCGCTTTGCCCGTTTCCGGATTGGCTGCCGTTGTTAATTGAAGGTTGAGGGGTGTTTGTTGGTTCTTGGGCATGAGCAATGTTGGAATCAGGAGAAGTAAGCCAGGTAATCAATGGTGGGCATGGAACAATGTGCTGGATTACGCCATTACCGGAATCAGACGAGATAAGGCCGATAGCAAACACAACACCAGTAATAGCTACACTAGCAACAACGAGACCAGCAATGGTACCAAAATGTGCAACTGCTATCTCGGCACTAGTATATAGCGGGATCGCCGAAGACGCTATCTGTTCTATCATTAGTGTTTCGCCCGTCCATTTGTAGAGAGCGAATCCCAAACTACCAAGCGTTAAAGTTCCCCCCGAAACCCCAATCGTTGCTGCTAGTTTTTGTACAATTTCATGTGGGTAGTAAACTTCTAGGCCGTACCAACGCCATCTGTAATATAGGCCTTTGTAAGGTATCCACCCTTCGTTTTCTCTTATTTTATATTTTTTTGCAGAATTACTAGTGGTCAATATCCATTCGTTAGTTTTTTTGATGATCTCTTCGACCCTTAGTTCTTCTGCCCTGTTAGCAGAATTAATATTTGCAGATTCGGGAATTTCTAGCCGGTACGTTCCGTCTGGATTCTGTTTAACATAGTGGTCGTATCGGCCAATAATATCTTCAGAGAACTGCCGATTATCCTCGTTTTTTACAGCAAAATTAGTTGTTTCTTGTTCAATATTGACGGCTTGATAATCTGGCTCAATATTTTCCCCAGAAATAGCTGGCGCAGAATTAGGATTAGCGATCGTATCTTTTCTGGCCGATCCACAACCAATCGCAAGTAGCATCGCTATAATTACCAGAATCCCCATAGTTAAATTTTTCGCCCGTTTCATCCAAATCACTCCCTATTCTTTTTGATTATATAAAAACCGATGTTTTGGTTTAAGTGCCAAAATCGGTTTTATTTATTAAAGAACTACTTGTAAATTAATTGTTATTTTTGCTTTATTTTAATTTCTTCGGTCAGATCTTCTACAAGTTTTTCAAAGTTGGGAATATTATGACGCGGTTGAAATTTTATACATGATCCACGAACCTCGGCAAACAATTCTGGCGGAGAAAAAAAACGAAGGGTAGTATCAGAATCGAGTAGGGTTATAATATCTCCATTGATTTTGTGTTTAATGTTTTGCTTTATTAGTACTTTTTCCACAATATCTAGAAGATTATCTTTTGTTAATCCCTTAGCCATCAAAATGTTATGATCATTACTAACGGTTATTTCCATAAAATATTGGATTATAAAATATATTAATAAGGTTACCCAAGGCGTCCATAGGGCAATATTCTGAACTATTTTAATTGATATAGAACTAGCTTTTCCAATAAAATATGAAAAAATCCAGGTCGCTACAACGGCAATCAAAATACAAAAAATTAAACCGTAAATTAGATATTTTATTCTAATTCTAAATAATTTTGAAATAGCATCTTTTTTAAATTGAAACCAAATGAATACTGATGGTCTGATAAATAATAATAAAACAATAAATGCTAGGAAGATGGAAAGGAACAGCGTAAAAAATATAATCCAAAAATTCATAATTTTAATCCTTTCTATATTATCTTCACCTTAATTCTGCGCTATTTTTATAACCTTGTCAATACCTGATACAGTTCTATAAGTTTTTGTCGCAAATCAGTCTATAAGCTCACCGATATTATAGCAATAAGTAACCATATAAGGGCAGCTATTAGCAAAATATTATATTTTTTCACCCTAATTCTGTGCTTTTATGGTAGATTTGTCAATATTTTGGCAAGAGAAAAACCCCGCTGAAAAGCGGGGTTTTGAAGTGTGTGCTGTGGGTGAAGTTCGGGGTTTTAAATCTCCTGAACCTCATAAATCCAGATTTGGCCTTCCCAGAAGGTAACGGCCGACTTTGTTTTCCCGGTATTGGGATTGTATCCGGCAGGGGGTAACTGCCAACCTAAGGGTTTAATGTAAATTTTTGCATGTTATTGTCTGTGAAATCAGACGAATAAATGCTTTGATTCTTGTCGACAGCTATACCATACATAGCCCAGAATTGTCCTTCACTATGTCCTTGGCTCCCGAACTTTGTCAATAAATTGAAGTTCTGATCAAAGACCTGGACTCGACAGTTACCGCTATCGCCGATACCGACAACCACCACTGATTGAGTAACGAAGCAAGCGGTGGTTGTCGGTATCGGCAATAAGAATTGAGCCATCAGGACAAAGTGCTAAACTTCTGGCCCCATTTGCGCCGACAATTTTCCACGGCACATAGACTCTGTTGCCATCTTGGTAAAAAACCTCCACCCATGCATCAATACCATCGGAGGTCTCTAAAACGGCAACATAATTGCCATATTCTGCGGCGATATCTTTGCCGTCATAGGTTGTCATGGCAATCAGTGAAGCATTTTTTCCGTTTCCGTCCATTTTATAGAGGTGTTTCCACGCCCCCGTTGTAATATACAAATTTCCAGCCGAGTCTGTCCCGCAATTGTAAACAGCACGCGGAAGACTATCACTATCAGGCAATCTATCGCCATTAGTCTTAAAAATAGCAATATTGCCATTTCCGTAATTGGTGACATAGATTTTGTCTGTTGCCAAACAGTAGCTCATGCCTTTCGGACTATTTAGCCCGTGTTGTCTCCATGAGAAGGAATAACTTATCGGGGAAGGGGTCGGAGTGGGGCTGGGAGAGGGTGAAGGTGTAGGAGACGAAGAAGGTGTGGGACTGGGAGTTGGGCTCGGTGTGGGAAGAT